>JANMMH010000503.1:0-7092 GCA_031373055.1 Rubrivivax sp.
CGTCCAGGCCGCCATCAGCGCGGATGTAGGGCATCAAGCTGCTGACGATGGCGGCGCTACTTTGGCCGTCAATCGTCAGCACTTCGGCGCCGGGCGCGATGTCGGCGCGCATGCTGCCCGTGACGAGGAAGCGCCCCTGCACCACACGCACCGTGAAGGGCAGTTTGTCAGCGCGGTTGAAAAGCTGCTCCACCACCGCCTTGGGTTGGTTGTAGCGCCCCGCCCAGGTGTGGCCACAGCGCACGCTGGCGGCCAGGCGCGACACCAGGAGAAACATTTGCGCACGGCTGGCACCTTGCGCCACCTCAGCTTCGGCGGCCGCGAAGTCAGCGTCGAGTTGCGCGGCGCTGGTGTAGCGGTACAGACCCGGGTGCAACTCGGTGAAAGCGCGCTTGAGGAGGCGCAGGTCGCGTTGCGCATCTTCGGCGCTGAATTCAGGCGCGGCGTGGGCCGCAGGGTGCAGGCACAGCAGCAAAGCCGCTATGAGCGTGGCCAACAACAGACGCATGGGTCAGGGCTCTGGCGCCAGGCGCCGCAAGGGTGGGAGGCATCACTGCGTGGAGCGCGGTGATGCCCGCCATTGTCAGCCAACACCAGGACGCCATTGATCGCCTACGACAGGCGCAGTTGGGAAGGAGCAATGGCCGATGACCTAGCCGCTAGCATGTGCCGCAGCGGCAAGGCTGAGACCGCTCACGCCAGTGGCTGCCAGGCCGCGTCCCGCGGGGTTCCGGATGTATAAGCTCGCTGCAACCCGGATGCTGTGGCAGATGTTGCCCGCGACGTGGTCGCCAAGATTGGGCAGCTTGCTGGCTTGAGAGACGCGCTTGGTGCTCACTTTCAGGTCCCCATCAAAGGCATCGCCTAGGCTTCGAGACCCTTCCCCTCACCCTAACAGCTTCGCGCAGCCCACCTTATGACGACCTTCTTCAGCTTCATCGTTTGGTGTGTGCTCTTCGTGCTGTGCTGGCCGCTGGCGCTGCTGGCATTGGTGCTGTGGCCACTGCTGTGGCTGCTCTCCTTGCCGCTGCGACTGGTGGGCATCACCTTCGCGGCAGCGTTTGCGCTGCTGCGTGCCGTGCTCTTTTTACCGGCGCGGCTGCTTGGCCATCGCGGCGGCTGACGCGCGCGCTCAACGCTCGGCGATGTAGTGCTGCATGGTCGGCGTCTCGCCCGGCAGCAGGTACTCACGCAGCCGCGCTTCTTGCTCCTGGTCGGCCAGCGTGGCACGAGCGCGCTGGTGCAGGTAGTCGGCCCAGCTCGTGACGATGAAGCGTTCACTGAAACGCGTGGGGTCGTTGAGGTCGCGGTAGGCGCGCCACAGCGTGGCGCCGTCACGCTTGCGGGGTGCGCGCAGCAGCGCCAGCGCGTCGAGGAAGACGCTGGCGTCTTCGGGGCGGATGCGGTAGCTGATCTCCACCGCCACCGGCCCGGCTTCGGGTGCGGGCTCGTAGGCCACGAAGAGGTCCTCGGAGAGCGTCGCCTGCGTCACGTCTTGCAGCTCGCCCATGCGCAGCGGGAAGGGGCGCGCCAGCAGCAGGCCAGCGGCCATGGCGGTGGCTGCCAAACCGAGGGCGGCGGCCAGGCCGATGAGGTCGGACAGCGCACCCCAGAAGGCCGAGCCAATCGCGAAGCTGCCTAACGCGCAAAGTGTGTGCATGGCGGTGGCCCGCGCGCGCACCCAGGGCGGCACACTGGTTTGCGTGGCGGTGTTGTAGGTCGACATGACCGACATCCAGCAGCCACCCGCCACCACCGCCGCCAGGTACACCACGGCCGGCACACGCACCACCGCCGCCACGGCCATCACCAACGCGTAGAGCACGGTGCCGATGCGCACCAGGCGCTCCAGCCCCCAGCGCTGGCGCATGCGCCCGACAAAAAGGCCCGCCGCCACCGCACCCACACCCAAACATCCGATGAGAAAGCCGTAGCCCGCCGCGCCCAGGCCCAGGTTGCGCTGGCCGATGACCGGCAACAGCGCCCACAGCGCCGAGCCTGCGGCGCTATAGGCGCCGGTGCGCACCAACTGCGCTAACACCGTATCGGAGTGGCGGGCAAAACGCAGCGCGCTGAGCATGCCGCCCCATAGACGTTCCGCCGGCAGCCGCGAAACCGCGTGTGGGCGCGGCGGATACAGGCGCACCGACTGCAAGAGCGCCAACACACCCGCCGCCGCGATGGCGAAGACCCAGCCGCTGCCGACATGCGCGAAGACGAAACCGGCCAGCGCCGGCCCAATGGCACGCGCGGCGTTGTAGGAAATGCCGATGGCCGTGATGGCCTGCGGCAGCTCGTCGCGCGGCACGACGTCGACGATGGCGGAGTTCCATGACGGCGACAGCAGTGCCGTGCAGCAGCCGCCTAGAAAGGTCAGCAGCAAGAGCGTGGTGGCACCGGCCCACCCGGCCAGCACCAGCGCGGCGAGCAGCACGACGATGAAAAATTGCAGCGTCAGCGCGAGCAGCACCAGGCGCCGGCGGTCGGTGGTGTCGGCCAGCACGCCCGCAGGCAGCGAGAACAGGAACATCGGCAGGAACACGGCCGTTTGCACCAACGCGGCGAGGAAGGATGAGCCGGTGAGCTCGATCATCAGCCAGGCCGTGGCCATGACCTGCATGGCGTTGCCGATGAAGTAGACGCTGCCGCCGGTGAGCAGGCCGCGAAACGCACGGTGGCGCAGCGCGGCGCGCATGCTCAGGCCCGGGGCGGCCGGCGTGCGCGCCGGTGTGTTCTCGGTCGGGCCTTCGCTCACAGGATCAAAAGCGCGCGAAAGTCGTTGACGTTGGTGAAGGTCGGGCCCGTCACCACCAGATCTTGCAGCCGATGGAAGAAGCTGTAGGCGTCGTGGCGGTCCAGGTACTCTGCCGCATGCAGGCCCATGGCCTGCGCGCGCGCCAGGGAGCTGGGCGTGAGCACCGCGCCGGCGTTGTCTTCGATGCCGTCGATGCCGTCGGTGTCGGCGGCGAGCACGTGCACCTGCGCACAGCCTTGCAGCGCCAGCGCAGCGCCCAGCAAGAACTCGCCCGCACGGCCACCACGACCACCTTTTGCCTTAAGCGTGATGGTGGTCTCACCACCCGAGAGCAACACGCAGGGCCGCGCAAACGGCGCCCCGCGCTCGGCCACCGCGCGCGCCAGCGCGGCGTGCATCTTGCCGATGTCGCGGCTTTCACCTTCGATAGCGTCGGACAGGATGTGCGCCTCGACGCCCGCCGCGCGCGCGCAGGCGGCGGCGGCTTCCAGGCTTTGCTGCGGCGTGGCGATGATGCGCACAGCGTGTCCGGCGAAGGCGGCGTCACCCGGCTTGGGTGTCTCCAACGCGCCGCTTTGCAGCCCCTCAAGCGCTGCACTCGGCAGCGAGATGCCATAACGGCGGCAGATGGCCAGCGCGTCGGCGCAGGTGGTGGCGTCGGGCACGGTGGGGCCGCTGGCGATGACCTCGGGCGCGTCACCCGGCACATCGCTAATCAGCAAGGTAAGCATGCGCGCGGGCGCGCACATGGCGCCCAGGCGGCCACCCTTGATGGCCGAGAGATGCTTGCGCACGCAGTTCATCTCGTCGATGGCCGCACCGCACTTGAGCAGCGCCTGGTTGATGGCCTGCTTGTCTTGCAGCGTGATACCGGCCGCAGGCATGGCCAACAAGGCCGAGCCGCCGCCGGAGATGAGCGCGATGACCAGGTCGTCGGCCGTGAGCCCACGCGCCAGCGCGGCGATGCGCGCCGCCGCGTGCGCGCCGGCAGCGTCGGGCACCGGGTGCGCGGCTTCCACGACTTCGATGCGGCCTGGCTTGGCTTGGTACGCCGGCGGCACATGCCCGTAGCGCGTGACGACCAGACCCGACAGCGGCGCGGCGGCGGGCCATGCCGCGTCAAGTGCCGCAGCCATCGCGCCACCGGCCTTGCCCGCGCCCAGCACCAAGGTGCGGCCATTGGGCGGCGCGGGCAGATGCGCGGCCAGCGTGTGCGCGGGCAAGGCGCGCTGCACGGCGGCGTCAAAGAGGGCGCGCAGGAAGGCCCGCGGTTCGATGGCTGGGGAGCTTGAAGGCGGCGTCGACATGGCTTGCATTGTCGGCGCGGCGAGCATTCAGGCGCGGTGCGTCGGGTCGATCCAGGCCACGCCCTCGGGCGCCTCCACCGGCGTGATGTCCAGGTTCACCGCCACCGCTTCGCCGCTGCTACGCACGAGCACGCATTCCAGCGTCTCGGTGGCACTGGCGTTGATCTCCTGGTGCGGCACGAAGGGCGGCACGTAGATGAAGTCGCCCGGGCCGGCTTCGGCCACGAACTCCAGCTGCTGCCCCCAGCGCATGCGCGCACGGCCCTTGACGACGTAGATCACGCTTTCCAGGTGGCCGTGGTGGTGCGCGCCGGTCTTGGCGTTGGCGTGGATGTGCACCGTGCCGGCCCAGAGTTTTTGCGCGCCCATGCGCGCGAAGTTGATCGCCGCCTGGCGCTGCATGCCGGGCGTTTGCGCGGTGTTGGCGTCGAGCTGGTTGGCGGGCACCACGCGCACGCCGTCGTGCTTCCAGGTTGGATGGGTGTCGTCGCTCATGGTGTTCACTCCGTCAAGGATGACGTCGCATTGTGCGGTGGCCCCTACCATCGCAGCCATGACGCTACCGCCCGACATCCAACAGTTCTTCGAAGCCTACGCGCGCGCCTTCAACGCCCTGGACGGCGAGGCCGTGGCGCGGCTCTATGCGCTGCCCTCGGCCATCGTCGACGCGCAGAGCCACACGCACTGGCCGACGTTCGAGCCTATCCGCGACAACATGGTGGCGCTGTGCCGCCTCTACCGCGACGACGGCTTCGTGCGCACGCAATTCGAGCCTACGGCCTTCATCGCACAGGGCGAACGCTTTGCCGTGGCTGATGTGCGCTGGACGATTGAACGGGGCGGCGGCCGCGCGCCCAGCGTCTTCAACACCACCTACAACCTGACGCGCGTCTCGGGCGATTGGCGCGCGCTGCTGTGCACGGCCTACAGCGAGCCGCGCCTGTCGTAGTTCAGCCGCGCAGCGCGCTCAAGATATCGGCCGAGCCCGCCGCCAACAGGCGCGCGTCAGAGCCGATGGTCACCAAATCAAAACCCATGGCGCGGCGCATCACCGCCGAGGCGCTACCGGCGTTGTGCACGGCCGCGCGCACGCCGTGCGCATTGGCGCGCGCCAGGACGTGCGCGATCGCCGCCGTGGCCTTGGGCTCGCAGTCGTCCAGCATGGGCTTGCAGCCCAGCGAGAGCGACAAATCCGACGGGCCGATGTAGATCGCATCCAGCCCTTCCACCGAGAGGATGTCGTCCAGGTTGTCCAGCGCCTGCGCGGTTTCGATCATGGCGAAGATGACCACCGTCTTGTTGGCCTCGGTGGCGTAGTCGGCGCCGCCGTAGATCGACGCGCGCACGGGCCCGAAGCTGCGTGTGCCTTGCGGCGCGTAATGCGTCCAGGCGACGAGCTGTTGCGCTTCTTCGCGCGTATTGATCATCGGGCAAATAACGCCGTAAGCACCCGCATCCAGCGCCTTCATCAAGATGCCCGGCGCCAGCCAGGGCACGCGCACGATGGGCACCGTGGCGGTGGTGCTGATGGCTTGCAGCATGGTCAGCATGGCGGCTTCGTCGATCAGACCGTGCTGCATGTCGATGGTCAGCGTGTCCCAGCCTTGCTGCGCCATGACCTCGGCGCTGAAGCTGTTGGGGATGGCCAGCCAGCCGTTGACGGCGCACTGGTGTTGCTGCCACAGCGTGCGCAGGGGGTTTGCTCTCATGGTGGGTTCCTTGGGGTGGGTTCAAACGGCCGGCCGCATTTTCACTCGCGGGCTCGAGGGCCCGCAGCCCGCCTATCGCGGCATCAACGCGCCACGGTGCTGGATGACCTGCGCCGCCAATCGGTTGCCCGCCGCGACGGCAGACGCCGCATCCGCACCCAGCATGCGCGCCGCAAGATACGCCCCAGCGAACGAGTCGCCAGCGGCCGTGGTGTCGACAACCTTGAGCACCGGCACCGTCGGCACGGCTTGCACCGCCTGGCCTGCCAGGCGCAGCAACGTCGGCTCGGCGCCGCGCTTGACCACCAACTCGGCGCAGGGCATGGCCAGCGTGCGCGCCAGTTGTGCGTCGGCTGACGGCTCACCCCACAAAGCCTGCTCGTCGTCGAGCGTCATCAGCGCGATGCTGGCCAGCGCGAACATGGCGGCGAACGCCTCACGCGCCTGCGCCACATCGCCCCACAAACGCGGCCGGTAGTTGTTGTCGAAGATCACCCACGCGCCGCGTGCGCGCAGGCGCTGCGCCAAGGCGATCAGCCGAGCACGCCCGGCCGGCGGCAGGATGGCCAGGCTGATGCCGCTGAAGTACAGCGCGTCCATAGTGCCCTCCTCGGCCTGCTGTTCCAGCGGCGTGGCGCCTTCGGGGGTGTCGAAGTAAGCGCGCGCGGCTGCCTGCTCGCGCCAGTAGCTGAAGCGGCGCTCGCCGCGCTCATCCACTTCAATGAGATACAGGCCCGGCAGCCGCCCCGGGATGATGCGCACGGCATCCAGGCGCAACCCTTCATCACGCCAGCGCTGCATCATGCCGGCGCTGAGGCTGTCGTCACCTAACGCGGTGGCGTAGCTGACTTGCAGGCCCTGCGCCTGGCCGCAGCGCGCTAGGTACACGGCCGTGTTGAGCGTGTCGCCGCCGAAGGTTTGCATCATCGTGCCGAAGGCTTGGCCCTGCAATTCCAGCATGCATTCACCAAAGCAGACCACGTGGGGTGGTCGTGCGGATTCGGGTGACTTTGCAGCTTGGTGGTGCTTGGCCTCGGCCATGGATTTCCTTGTTGCGGGTTGCAGGCCGCGCTCGCGTTTGCGGCGTCGCGCCGAATTCTGCATGGCCGGCCACGCGGCGAATCGGTGTGATCATGCCGGCGCGGCCCCATCGCCGCTCAGCCGCTCAGCCGCCAAGCCACCTGCCATGAACCAACTCAGCCCACCCCCCCAAGACGCTGGCGTCGCCTTCACGCCCAGCTCACGCTACCCCGACCCCGCCATTGAGGTGCTGCACCCGTCCTTCCTCAGCGCACGCCTCTTCAGCGCTCACGTCGAACAG
>JANMMH010000427.1:0-2466 GCA_031373055.1 Rubrivivax sp.
CCAAGTCCCAGCTGGGCACCTACTCGACGCAAATTCGCATGGCCAGCGGCACCATCACGAGCTCGCTCTTTGCCGCCACCGACGATGCGCGCCTGCCCGACGCCGTGGCCGCGCAGCTGGCCGAGATCTTTTCGACCGACATCGATTTCCACCGCGAGCTGCGCAAAGGCGACACCTTCAGCGTCGTCTTCGAAGGTCTTTCCGCCGACGACCAGCCGGTGCCCTGGGGTGAAGGCGCCGGGCGCATCCTGGCCGCCGAATTCGTCAACGGCAAGCGTGTGCACCACGCGCTGTGGTTCGCGGCAGCGCAGGGCACGCGCGGCGGCTACTTTGGACTGGACGGCAGTAGCAAGAAGCGCTCGTTCCTGGCCAGCCCGATGGAGTTTTCGCGCGTGACCTCGGGCTTTGCCCAGCGCTTTCATCCGCTCTTGCAGCGCTGGCGCGCCCACCTTGGTGTGGACTATGGCGCGCCGACGGGTACACCGGTGCGCGTGGTGGGTGATGGCGTCGTCGAATTTGCCGGTTGGCAAAACGGCTATGGCAAGGTGGTCGAGGTCAAGCATGGCAATCAACGCAGCACGCTGTACGCGCACCTGAGTGCGATGAACGTGGCCAAGGGCGATCGCGTCGCGCAAGGCCAGCGCATTGGCGCGGTGGGCAGCACCGGCTGGTCCACCGGGCCGCACTTGCATTTCGAATTCCGCATCGCCGGTGCGCACCAAGACCCGCTGCTGGTCGCCAAGGCGTCCGAGACGGTGCAGCTCGACGCCGCCTCGCGCGGGCGTTTTGCTGAAGTCGCCAAGACGCTTCAAGTCAAGCTCGACGTGGCCGAGACCATGGCCAGCACGGTGGTCGGGCGCGCCGCGCGCTTCGAGTAAACGCAAACCTCGCGCGTGGCGCGATGACGCTCTACATCGGCCTCATGTCCGGCACCTCGCTGGACGGCGTGGATGGCGTGGTGGTCGACTTCGACGACCATGACGAAGCGGCCATGTCTTCGCTGGCTCATGCCCACGTGCCGATGCCAGCACCCCTGCATGACGAGCTGCTGGCGCTGAACCAGCGCGGCCACAACGAACTTCACCGCGCGGCCCTTGGCGCCAACGCGTTGGCCAGCTTGTACGCGCATTGCGTGCGGCAGCTTCTGACCAAGGCCAACGTGACGGCCGCACAGATCCGTGCCATCGGTGCGCATGGCCAAACCGTTCGTCACCGGCCGCGCGAATTCGATGGCATGGGGTACACGTTGCAGCTCTTCAACGGCGCGCTGCTCGCCGAGCTCTGCGGCATCGATACCGTGTGCGACTTCCGTAGCGCGGACCTCGCCGCAGGTGGCCAGGCGGCACCGTTGGCGCCGGGGTTTCATGCGGCGCGCTTTGCCCGCCCCGGCCAGACCGTGCTGGTGCTGAACATTGGCGGCATCGCCAACCTCAGCATCTTGGGCGGAGAAGACGACGTGCTTGGATTTGACTGCGGACCGGGCAATGCATTGATGGACCACTGGTGCCAGCAGCATCGCGGCCAAAGTTTTGATCGTGATGGTGCGTGGGCCGCCAGCGGGCAGGTACTGCGTGGCCTGCTGCAAAGCATGTTGGCCGAGCCCTACTTCGCGCTGCCGCCGCCCAAGAGCACCGGGCGCGATCTGTTCCATTCGACCTGGCTTGCGCGGCATCTCTCGGCGCTGGGTGCGCTGCCCGACCCAGCCGACGTGATGGCCACGCTGGCCGAGTTGACTGCACGCACCGCTGCGCAGTCAGCGCGCGAGTTTGGCGACGGCGCGCTGGAGCTGCTGGTGTGTGGCGGCGGCGCGCACAACGGCTTCCTGATGCGGCGCTTGGCGGCGCTGCTGCCCGGCATGACTGTTGCCAGCACCGCCGTGCGTGGTGCGCCGCCCGATCAGATCGAAGCCCTGGCCTTTGCCTGGCTTGCACGCACCCACGTGCTGCGCCGGCCTGGCAACCTGCCAGCCGTCACCGGCGCACGCGGGCCGCGTGTGCTGGGCGCGATGTACCCGGCCACACGGAGCTGAAACGACAGCGGCGGCCCATGGGCCGCCGCGTGCTCAACCGGTAGCGCTCTGGCTCAGGCCGAGAACGACGACCCACAGCCGCAAGTCGTGGTGGCGTTGGGGTTCTTGATCACGAACTGTGCGCCTTGCAAGTCTTCTTTGTAGTCGATTTCGGCGCCCATCAGGTACTGCAGGCTCATGGCGTCGATGAGCAGCGTGACGCCGTTTTTGGCCATCTGCGTGTCGTCTTCGTTCACGGCTTCATCGAACGTGAAACCGTATTGGAAGCCCGAGCAGCCGCCACCTTGCACGAAGACGCGCAGCTTCAATTCCGGGTTGCCTTCTTCGTCGACAAGCTGCTTGACCTTGTCGGCCGCACTGTCCGTGAAGACCAGCGGTGCAGGTGGCATGTCGATGGACGGGGACAGTGTTTGTGCGATCGCATTCATGGTGGCAAC
>JANMMH010000443.1:0-3235 GCA_031373055.1 Rubrivivax sp.
CGGCCGAGCTTCTTGCCGGTGAGGTCGTCCACCACGTCGTAGCTCAGGCCGAAGGTTTCGGCCTCTTTCATCGTCGCCAGCATGCCGGCGATGCCCACGCGGTTGGCGATGAAATTGGGCGTGTCCTGCGCGCGCACCACGCCTTTGCCAAGTGCCGTGGTGGCGAAGGCTTCGAGCTGGTCCAGCACCTCGGACGCGGTGGTGGCGGTGGCGATCAACTCCACCAGCTGCATGTAGCGCGGCGGGTTGAAGAAGTGGATGCCACAGAAGCGCGCACGCATCGCTTCGGGTACCGACTCGGCCAGCTTGGTGATCGAGAGGCCCGAGGTGTTGCTGGCCACGATGGCATGTGGTGCCACCACCGGCGCGATGCGCTCGTACAGCGCTTTCTTCCAGTCCAGCCGCTCGGCGATGGCCTCGATGATGAGGTCGCACTCGGGCAGCTTGTCCAGGTGCTCGTCGTAGTTCGCGGCTTCAATGCGCGCCGCGTCGTCCGCCACGCCTAATGGCGAGGGCTTGAGTTTTTTCAACCCTTCGATGGCTTTGTTGACGATGCCGTTCTTCGCGCCGTCTTTGGCGGGCAGGTCGAATAACACCACAGGCACGTTGACATTGACGAGGTGGGCGGCGATCTGCGCGCCCATCACGCCGGCGCCGAGCACGGCAACTTTGCGGACTTGGAATCGGTTCACGAATGGCCCCCTTACTCGACACGAATCCAGGTCTGCGTTCGGCCCAACATCGGCGCGCCGATGTAGCCACGCACGTCGAGCGACTTGCCGCCGTCTTTGGGCGTCATACGCACTTTGTAGACCTTGCCGTTGTTGGGGTCGAGGATGTGGCCGGCGTCCCAATAGGCTTCGTCGGGGTTCTTCTTCACGCCCTCAAGAATGGTCATGCCGACGATCTTCTTGTCCTTGCGCGCGTCGCTGCATTTGTCGCACACGGAGTCTTGCTTGGTGGGGTCAGCGATATTCTCGATCTTGCCGGTGAGCACACCGGCGGCGTCACTGATGCGCACCAGTGATTTCTCTTGTTTGGTTTCGTCGTCGATGGTCTTCCACAAGCCCACGGGCGTGGCTTGCGCCATGGCCAGCGAGGCAGCAGCTAACAAAGAAAAAGCGGTGAGGGTTTTGAACATGGTGGGTGTCTCCGTGAATCAATCGGGAAGTGAACTCTAGAACAGCACTTCGTCCATGGCCATCAGGGGCGCCACGCCTGCGCGTGCGCTGCGGATGAGCCCCGCCGTTTCGGGCAGCAGTTTGGCGAAGTAAAAGCGCGCCGTGGCCAGCTTGGCGACGTAAAACGTATCGCCCGAGTCCTGCTTGACCAGCGCGATCTTGGCCATGCGCGCAAAGAAGTAGGCGAAGACAAGGTGGCCGCAGACGCGCAGGTAGTCCACCGCCGCCGCGCCCACTTCGTCGGCGTTGCCGAAGGCCTTCATGCCCAGTTCGGTGGTCAGCTTGGTGACCTTGTCGCCCAAGTCGGCCAGCGGGTTGATGAACTCTTGCATGGCCTCGTCAACACCCTCGTCTTCAACGAACTCGGCGATCAATTTGCCGAATTTCTTGAGCTTGGCGCCGTTGTCGCCGAGCACCTTGCGGCCCAGCAGGTCCAGCGACTGAATCGTGTTGGTGCCTTCGTAAATCATGTTGATGCGCGCGTCGCGCACGTACTGCTCCATGCCCCACTCGCTGATGTAGCCGTGGCCACCGTAGACCTGCATGCAGTGCGAGGTGGCGAGCCAGGCGTTGTCGGTGAGAAAGGCTTTGCTGATGGGGGTCAGCAGCGCCACCAGGTCGGCGCATTCGCGCTTCTCGTCAGCGTCTTCGGTAGCGATCTCGCGGTCGATGAGCAAGGCCACATAACAAGACATCGCACGCGCGCCTTCGGCATAGGCGCGCGCGGTGAGCAGCATCTTGCGCACGTCGGGGTGCACGATGATCGGGTCGGCCGCGCGCTCGGGTGCTTTCGGGCCTGAGAGGCTGCGCATCTGGATGCGGTCTTTCGCGTAGACCACCGCGTTTTGGTAGGCCACTTCGGTCAAGCCCAGCCCCTGGTTGCCGACACCCAGACGCGCCGCATTCATCATCACGAACATGCCGGCCAGGCCGCGGTGCGGCTCGCCCACCAGCGCGCCTACGGCGCCGTCAAGATTGATCTGGCAGGTGGCGTTGCCGTTGATGCCCATCTTGTGTTCGATGGCGCCGCAGTGAATGGCGTTGCGCTCGCCTAAGGTCCCATCTACGTTGACAAGAAACTTCGGCACGGCAAAGAGCGAGATGCCTTTGCTGCCCACAGGTGCGTCGGGCAAGCGCGCCAGCACCAGGTGCAGGATGTTGGGCACCATGTCGTGCTCACCGGCGGAGATGAAGATCTTCTGGCCGGTGATGCGCCAGCTACCGTCGGCCATGGGTTCGGCCTTGGTGCGCAGCATGCCCAGGTCCGTGCCGCAGTGCGGCTCGGTCAGGCACATGGTGCCGGTCCACTCACCGCTGGTGAGCTTGGGCAGATAGGTCGCCTTTTGCGCTTCGCTGCCACTGAGCTTGATGCACTCGTAGGCGCCGTGCGACAGCCCCGGGTACATCGCCCAAGCCTGATTGGCCGAGTTCAGCATCTCGTAGAAGCACTGGTTCAGCACGATCGGCAGACCCTGGCCGCCGTAGGCCGGGTCGCAGCTCAGGCTGGGCCAGCCGCCCTCCACGTACTTGGCATAGGCCTCTTTGAAGCCTTTGGGCGTGCGAACTTCATGTGTGGTGGTGTCCAGCGTGCAGCCTTCGGCGTCGCCGCTGCGGTTCAGCGGGAACAGCACCTCGGCGGCGAACTTGCCACCTTCTTCGAGCACTGCATTGATGGTGTCGGCGTCGATGTCTTTGTGCCTGGGCAGGCTGCGCAGGGTGGTGCTGGCGTCCAGCAATTCGTGAAGGACGAATTGCAGGTCGCGCAGCGGTGGGGTGTAGGTCGGCATGGGGGCTCCTGGAACGAATGGGGTTTAGCGGGGTGTCAGGGTTTGGGCGACGCGCGGCGGCGAGCAACCGTGGCGCCTGGCTGGTAGTGCGCGAGCAGGCGCGCAAAGCCGCCGCGCACGCGGTCGAGCACGCCGGGGTCGCGCAAGAAGCGCGCGTCGTGGTGCAGCGCGAGGATCAGGCCGTGCATCTCGAAGAGCATCTGCAACGCGTCGGTCTCCGTGCGCAGGTGGCCTTCGTCGATGGCGATCTGGATGGCGCGGCGCAAG
>JANMMH010000462.1:0-3672 GCA_031373055.1 Rubrivivax sp.
AAGGTCTGCGCCACCGGGCCGGGGTCGGCCAGGCCGGTGGTTTCGATCACCACACGGTCGAAGTCGAGCTCGCCCTTGCGCCGCTTCTCGGCCAGGTCCGACAGCGTCGTGCGCAGGTCCTCGCGGATGGTGCAGCAGACGCAGCCGTTGTTCATCTGGATGATCTGCTCTTGTGTGTCGGCCACCAGGATTTCGTTGTCGATGTTCTCTTCGCCGAATTCGTTTTCGATCACCGCGATCTTCTGGCCATGGGCTTCGCTGAGCACGCGCTTGAGCAAGGTGGTCTTGCCGCTGCCGAGAAAGCCGGTGAGGATGGTGGCGGGAATGAGGCCTGGGTTCATGGTGCGTCTCGTGGCTAGGTCGTCGAAGAGAGGTGTCCTGATCTGGGGGCGGCGCCGTAGCTTTCAAGCGCGTCCCGGCCCGTCAAGGTGCTGGAGTATGCTTCTCGTCCCCTCACTGCCGACACATGCGCTTCGTGTCTGATCCCCAGCCTAGTCGGCCCTCACGTGGGGCCGCCCCATCGGGCCGGCCGCCACGGCCACCCCGCCCGCATAGCGCCGACAGCACCGATCGGCGCAGCCTGTTCGAGCGCATTGTCGAGTTCGTCTCGCCAGGGCCCGACAGCAAAGCCGAGCTGATCCGCACGCTGGCCGACGCCGAACAGCGCGAACTCATCGAGCCCGAATCACGCGCCATGCTCGAAGGTGTGCTGCGCATGGCTGATATGAGCGCGGGCGATGTCATGGTGGCCGCGCCGCATATGGACCTATTGTCCATCGACGCCGACTACGACGAGCTTTTGCACGTCGTCATCGACACCGCGCACTCACGCTTCCCGGTTTATGAAGGCGCGCGTGAAAACGTCATCGGCATCCTGATGGCCAAGGATTTGCTCAAGCTGCAACGCGCGCCCGAACTCAACCTGCGCACGCTCTTGCGCCCGGCAGTCTTCGTGCCCGAATCGAAGCGGCTCAACGAGCTGCTGCGCGACTTTCGCTCCAACCGCAATCATTTGGCCATCGTCATCGACGAGTTCGGCAATACCGCCGGGCTCATCACCATCGAAGACGTGCTCGAAGAAATCGTCGGCGAGATCGAAGACGAGTTCGACGACAAAGAGCGCGAGGCCAACATCTACACGCTGGCCGACGGCGCGCAGCGTGTGGCGGGTGACGTGCCCATCGAGGCCGTCAACCACGCCTTCGGCATTGCCCTGTCGATGGTGGACTTCGACACCATCGGCGGCCTCGTCGCACACGAGCTCGGCCGCGTGCCGCGCCGCGGCGAGACGGTGGCGCTGGGCGGCCTGCGCTTCACGGTGATGATCACGCGTGGCGGTGCGGTGCGCTGGTTTCGCGTCGAGCGCCAGGGCCAGGCGACGCCGTCAACGGACGGCGGCGACGTCGATTGAGCCTGGCCTGGCGGCGCGCTGAGCCGCTGGTTTGTGCGGCGCTCGGCACCTTGCTCACCGTCGCCTTCGTGCACACCTCGGCCTGGGCCTTGGCGCCTTTGACGATCGCCCTGCTGGTGTGGCGGCTGAACCAGGCCGCCCCCGGCCGCGCCGCGCTGCTGGCCTGGTGCTTTGGGACTGCGTGGTTGTGCACCGGCACCTGGTGGCTCTTCATCAGCTTGCACCGCTACGGCGGGCTGCCGGCATGGATGGCGGCGCTGGCGGTGTTGGCGCTGGCCGCGGCGCTGTCGCTGTACATGGCCCTGGCGGCAGCGCTCTACGCGCGCTGGCGCCGTGGCCGCGTGCTGGGCGACGCCGCGCTCTTTGCCGCGTTGTGGCTACTGGCCGAGCTGGCGCGCGGTGTCATCTTCACGGGCTTTCCTTGGGTCGCCGGCGGCTATGCGCTGGTCGACGCGCCGCTGGCCTTGCTCGCGCCCTGGATCGGCGCCTACGGACTGGGCGCGCTGATCGCATTCAGCGCCGCCTGGCTGGCGGCGCTAACGTGCAAGACACCAGCACAGCGCGCCTGGTGGGCGACACCCGTGCTGCTAGCCTGGCTGACGCCCGCCGCCTTCGGCCCTGTGTCGTTCACGCAACCCAGCGGCACGCTGAGCGTGAGCCTTTTGCAGAGCAACGTCGCGCAAGACGAGAAGTTCGCCGCCGAGCGCATGCCCGCCGCGCTGCTGTGGGCCGCGCAGACCATGTCGGCCAGCCGCGCCGATCTCGTGGTTGCGCCCGAAACCATCATTCCGCTGCTGCCCGAGCAGCTGGAGCAGTTCGCGCCGGGTTACTGGCCCGCGCTGCTGGAGCGCTTTGCCGGCCCCGCGCAAGCCGCACTCTTCGGCCTGCCGCTGGGCGACTACGAGCGTGGTTATTCGAACTCCGTCGTGGGTCTCTCGTCCGCGCCCATCTACCGCTACGACAAGGTGCACCTGGTGCCGTTTGGCGAGTTCATCCCCACCGGCTTTCGCTGGTTCACCGAGCTCATGCGCATTCCGCTGGGTGACTTCCAGCGTGGTGTGCTCGATGCGCCGTCGTTCAAGGTGAAGGACGAACGGGTGGCGCCCAACATCTGCTACGAAGACCTCTTCGGCGAAGAGCTGGCGGTGCGCTTTGCCAACGCGGCCACCGCGCCCACGCTGATGGCCAACGTCAGCAACATCGGCTGGTTTGGCGACACCATCGCGATTGCGCAACACCTGAACATCTCGCGCTTTCGCGCGCTCGAATTCCAGCGGCCGATGCTGCGCGCTACCAACACCGGCGCTACTGCCATCGTCGACCATCGTGGTGTCGTCATCGCGATGCTCGCGCCGCACACACGCGGTACGCTCGAAGGCAACGTGCAGGGCCGCACGGGCCTGACGCCGTTTGCCTGGTGGGCGTCACGCTGGGGCTTGTGGCCGCTGCTGTGGCTGGCGTTGGGGGTGATCGCGTTCAGCCTTTGGCGCGCACAAGCCGCCCGGGCCGCGCCGCCGTGATCTCGCCGTCGCGTTGCACGACCACACCTGCGACCCAGGTCGCCACGTAGCCCTGCGCCTTTTGCAGCAAACGCCGGCCACCCGCAGGCAGGTCGCGCACCACGCGCGGCACGCCCACAGCCAGCCGCGCCGGGTCGATCAAATTCATGTCGGCACGCTGGCCCACCTTGATGCGGCCCCGGTCACGCAAGCCCAGGTAGTCGGCGTTGCGGCCGCTGAGCATGTGCACGGCCGTCTCTAGCGGCAGGCGCGCGGTGGCGCGATCACGCACCCAATGCGTGAGCATGAAGGTGCTGAAGCTGGCGTCGCACACCGTGCCGACATGCGCACCAGCGTCGGACAAACCGGCCAGCGCGCGCGGGTGCGCCAGCATCTGCGCCACCACGTCGAGGTTGCCCTCGTTGTAGTTGAAGATGGGAAAGTAGATGAGGCTCGTGCCATCGCCTTGGGCCAGGTGGTCGTACAGGGCTTCGAGCGCCGTGATGCCGCGCTGTTTGGCGCGCACGTAGAAGCTCTGCGTCACCTCGGGTTCGTAGTTAGGCGTGGCGTCCAGCGGGAACATGCGTGCGGCGATGAGCTCGATGCGCGCGAGTAGGATGTCCACCAGCGGCGGGATCGGCGTGCCGTCACCCGCCAGGCGCTCGCTCTTCTCACTCAGGATGCGCACCTTGCGCGCGGGCTCGCGCATCGCTGCCGCGCGCTCGGCCAGCGGCAGGTGGGCGATGTCCTTGAAACCGGGGA
>JANMMH010000463.1:0-3249 GCA_031373055.1 Rubrivivax sp.
GCGTCGCCACCGGCGCTAACGTGCTCGATGACGGCACGCTGGTCACCGCGAAACTCGCCGTAGCCGAAGACTTCCTGCAGCACATGCTGAGGGGTGGAGGAGGGTGCGAGAACGGCGGCCATGGTGTGGCGCGATGCTAAGGCAGCGCCTCGTGGGCCAGCACCCACCACGAAGGTGGGCACCCTTGTGGTGGCACCCTTGTGGGCGTCAACCCGGCATGGGGCCAGCGCGATAATGGTTCATTCGCAAGCAACCCATTGGAGCAGCCATGGCCTCGGTCAACAAAGTCATCATCATCGGCAACCTCGGCAAAGACCCCGAGGTGCGCTACCTGCCCAGCGGCTCGGCGATTTGCAACATCACCGTCGCCACCAGCCGCCAGTGGAAAGACAAGACCAGCGGTGACCGCCAGGAAGAAACCGAATGGCACCGCATCACCTTTTTCGACCGCATGGCTGAAATCGCCGGCGAGTACCTGAAGAAGGGCCGCCCGGTCTATGTGGAAGGCCGGCTCAAGACGCGCAAGTACACCGACAAAGACGGCGTGGAAAAGTACGCCACCGACATCGTGGCCACCGAGATGCAGCTGCTCGGCGGCCGCGAAGGTGGCGGCGGTGGCGGCGATGAAGGTGGCGGCATGGGCAACGCGCCACGCAGCGCGCCGGCGCCCGCGCCGCGCCCGGCACCGAGCAAGCCCGCGGCCAAATCGGCCACTGGGTTTGACGACATGGACGACGACATTCCGTTTTGATCGGCGCGCAGTTCCATGAGTGACGCCACACCAGACCTGCGCAGCAAGCTGATTCGCAACGTCGCTGAGGTCAAGCTGGAGGCGCAGACCCGCGCGCCGCTGTACGACACGATGTGCGGCGGAGTCAGCGACGGTATGGCGGCCGTCAAACTCGGCGCGGGCTACGACGAGCTGCCCGCCGGCAAGCGCAGCTGCCCCTACCACTACCACCTGGCCCAAGAGGAGATGTTTGTCATCCTCGAAGGTACCGGCACGCTGCGCGTGGCCGGCGAGATGCTGCCGGTGCGTGCGGGTGACGTGGTGATCATCCCGCCCGGCCCCGAGTACCCGCACCAGTTCATCAACACCTCAAACGCGGTGATGAAGTACCTGAGCATCAGCACGCAAGAGCGGCCTGAGCTGTGCGTCTACCCCGACTCGGACAAGATCGGCGCCTTTGCCAAGGGTGTGCGGGTGATGAACCGGCTTGACGCCAACCTGGACTACTGGGACGGCGAGCCTTAGACCACCGTACCATCGTGCCCGTGATGACGGAGACCCCACGATGAAGACGCTTTCGCTACTGTGTGCTGGGATGCTAACGACCATGGTACTGGCACAGCCCGTCATGGCTCAAGCCAAGAAGGACAGCGCCGTTTTGGCGATGACGCTGGAACCCACCGGCCTGGACCCCACCGCAGGCGCGGCCTCAGCCATCGCCGAGATCACGCTCTACAACGTCTTCGAGACGCTGACCAAGATCGGCAGCGACAGCCGCGTCACACCACTGCTGGCCGAGAGCTGGGTGGCGTCGGCGGACTTGAAGACCTGGACCTTCAAGCTCAAGAGTGGCTTGAAGTTCCACAACGGCGAGCCCTTCTCTTCGGCCAACGTGAAGTTCTCTTTCGAGCGCGCGGTGGCCAAGGACAGCGTCAACAAAGATAAGGCCGTCTTCAACAACATCGAGCGCATCGACGCGCCCGACGCCACGACCGTGGTGTTGAACCTGAAGAACGGCAACCCCGACCTGCTGTTCCAACTTGGCCAGGGCACGGCCATCATGGTCGAGCCCAAAAGCGTGATCACGAATAACACGCAACCGGTGGGCACGGGGCCCTACCGGCTGGAAGCTTGGAGCAAGGGTTCGTCAGTGACGTTAACGCGCTGGGACGGCTGGCGCGCGGCCAAGGACGTGAAGCTGCGCCGCGTCACCATGCGCTTTATCAGCGACCCTGCGGCGCAGGTGGCCGCGCTGCTATCGGGCGACGTGGACCTGTTCCCGCGGGTGTCGGCGGCGCGCAGCTTGAAGCAGTTCGAGTCCAACAAGAAATACCAGGTGTTGATTGGCGGTTCGCGCGCCAAAACCATCGTGGCCATCAACCACAAGCGCAAGCCGCTGGACGACGTGCGTGTGCGCCGCGCCATCGCCGCAGCCATCGACCGCGAGGCCGTGATCGAAGGCGCTGCGGACGGCTTTGGCGTGCCCATCGGCAGCTTCTACGTGCCCGGCGCGCCGGGCTATGTCGACACCACCGGCATCAATGCCTTCGACCAGGCCAAGGCGCGTGCACTGCTGCACCAAGCGGGCATCACGCCGCCGCTGGAGTTGACGCTCAAACTGCCGCCGACCCCTTATGCGCGCCAAGGCGGCGAGGTCGTCGCCGCGCAGCTGGCCAAGGTGGGCATCAACGCCAAGATCGAGAACATCGAATGGGCGCAATGGATGTCGGGCGTGTATGGCCAGAAGGCCTACGACCTGACCATCATCGCGCACGTGGAGCCGCTGGACTTCGGCAACTTCGCGCGGCCCAACTACTACTGGAACTATGAGTCGGCCGATTTCAACGCGCTCTGGGCCAAGGTCAACGCCACCATCAAACCCGACGAGCGCAACAAGCTCATGGCCAACGCGCAGCGTCTGGTGGCCAATGACGCGGTGGCGGTCTACCTCTATCAGCCGACGTGGATCACGGTGGCCAATGCACGGCTTAAGGGGCTGTGGAAGGACATGCCGATCTTTGCCAACGACTTGGCGGCGTTGAGTTGGTGACATTGGCCCACCCCCGGAGCGGCTTCGCCGCTTTCCCCTCAAGGGGGCTGAGCCCGGACACAAAAGGCCCAGTGGGCCTTTTGCGCCTGGCGAAGAGTCGGGCTACTGGCACGGCGCGGCCTGCAAGGCACGCTGGCGGACCGGCGGAGCCGGATCCGCAGCTGCCGCTTGATGCGCGTGCCCAGCGCGGCGCGGATCAGTCGTTCTGCAGTTTTTCCTTAATGATCACCGAGCCGTTGTCCTGCGTCTCGATGACGCCGCGCTCTTCCAGGTCTTTCATGACGCGGCTGACCATCTCGCGCGACGCGCCCACCACCTTGGCCATGTCCTGGCGCGAGACCTTGTGGCGGATGATCTTCACGCCTTCGATCTCTTCGCACATGTCCAGCAGTGTGCGCGCCACGCGGCCGTAAACGTCCAGCAGCGCTAGCGACTCGATCTGGCGGTCGGCGTTGCGCAGGCGCCGAAC
>JANMMH010000500.1:0-2040 GCA_031373055.1 Rubrivivax sp.
CTGTGGTCGACCACCAGCACGCGCTGTCTGGCGTGGCGCAGCATCAGGCGCACGACATCGGCTTCGCTCTCGTGGTACTCCAGCAGGCTACCCTCGGCGTCGATACCGCCGACGCTGAACAGGCACAGGTCAGCGCGGTAGGCCTGCACCGCCCCCAAGGTGCTGGTGCCGCTGACAGAGAGGTTGCGCGGCTCAAGATGGCCGCCAAGCACGATGACTTCCGTGTCGGGCTGCGCGGCCAGTGTTTGCGCGGCTTCGAGATGGTTGGTGATGACTTTCAAGCCCTTGCGCTGACGCAGCGCCTGGGCCACCGCCAGCATCGTCGTGCCAGGGGTCAGAAACAGCGAACAGCGATCGGGCAGCCACTGCGCCACCCGCTCGGCCACGGCGGCCTTCTCGCGCGCAAACTCGGTGCGGCGCAGCGCGTAGGCGCTGTTGTTGACGCTGGAGGGCATCGATGCGCCGCCGTGGTGGCGGATCAGCCGGCCTTCGTCCGCCAGGCGGTTCAAGTCGCCGCGCAAGGTCTGCGGCGTGAGCTCGAAGCGCGCGACCAAATCGTCAATGGACGTGTAGCCCTGGCCTTTGATGAGCTCGAGGATGCGCTCGCGTCGCGCGGCCGATGTCATGGCCCGCGCTTACCTCGACGTGTAGGCCGACGCGTAGGCGGCCGTGAAGTCCGGGCCGTCGCCGGCCAAGGTCACGCCGCCTTGCCAGGCCGGGTGCTGCGTCCAGGGTCTGGCCAGGCGGTCGGTGAGCGCGTTGAGCTCTTGCACGTAGGCCGAGGCGGCGCCGCGCAGCTCGAGCGTCATGGCCGCCATGTCGGGGAACTTCTCGAACGCTGCCTGCCAGATGGCGCGGCCACACAAGTAGCCACTGGCACCGGCGCGGTAAGCGTAGGTCAGCGAGCGTTGAAAGTCGGCAGGGCCGGCGGCGGCACTGAGCAGCACCCAAGGCCGCGTCGTCAACGCGCCTAGTTCGTCATAGGCTCGTTGCACGGCGGCGGCCTGCGGTCCATGGGGGTCGGGCACCTGGCGCAGCATGGCCGGTGGCTCGAGCTTGTAGATGTCGACGCCGAACTCGGGCGCGGCGAAGTCGCGCATCGAATCCAGCACCAGCCGCGTGCGCTGGGCCTCCAGTGCGCCCGGCGCGTCGCCCGGCAGCGCGTAGACCAGCAGCTCCAGCAGCAGCACGATGTCGTGCGCGCGGCACTCGGCGCCGATGCGGCGCACGAAGGCCTGCTGATGCGCCAGCACGGCCGGGTCGGCGTCGGGGCGGTACCAGATCAGCAGCTTCACCGCGTCGCCACCGATGCGGCGGATCTGCGCCACACCCCAGTGCGGGATGACCTCGCTGCGCCGGCCCTGCGCGCTGTCTTGCGTGAGGTGATGCTCCAGCGACAGCACCAGGCCCGTGCGCGGCGACATCGCGCCGGCGCAGCGCGGGTAGGCGAAGTTGGGGTCCAGCAGCATGGCCGTCGACATCGGCGACAGCTGCCGTGTGATGGCCTCTTTGACGGCGGCCAAGTCCGCGTACGGCGCCTCGGCGCTGCCGCGTATGCGCGCGATGGGCGCCATCAAGGGCGTGCGCTGGTCGATGGCAATCATCTTCCAGCGCCCGGCGTCGTCGGCCAGGCGGCGATGGCCCCACAGCTTGCCTGCACTCAATGCGGTCATGGCGTGTCTTTCAGAAGTTGTTGAACGCTGGCGCGCTCGGGGCACGCGGGCCAGCCCGAGCCGTTGCGGCACTTGAGCGCGGCCGCCGCACTGGCGAATCGCGCGGCGGCGAGCACGCCCTGGCCCTCGGCCAGCGCCAGCGTGTAGGCGCCGTGGAACACATCCCCGGCGGCATTGGTGACGCGCGCCTGCACCGCACAGGCGCTGACGCGGTGGAACACGCCGTCGAGCAAAAACACGCTGCCACGTTCACCCAGGGTGACGCCGACCACGGCCGCGCCGCGCTCGTGCATCTGCTGCAACGCCGGCTCGACGGCGCGCGTGCCCGCAGTCTGGGCCAGACCGGTTTCGGAGAACACGGCGTGCT
>JANMMH010000541.1:0-4049 GCA_031373055.1 Rubrivivax sp.
CAAAGCGGCCTGGGCACACCCGACGCTGGCCCACGCGCGGGCCGCGACGTCGCCACCGCGCCATCGGCCCCGGCCAGCGCGCCGCGCTTGAACCTGGAGCTGGCGCGGCCTCGTGGCGGCGAGATCGCGCGCGACGGCTCACGCGGCGTGTTGCAGCTGATGCCGCACCCGCCTGAGCGCAAGAACAAGCTGGCCGAAGACATCGCCAACGCTGCCAAGAAAGACTGCAAGCAGGCCTATGCCGGCGCCGGCCTCTTGGCGGTGGTGCCGCTCTTGCTGGACGCGACCAAGAGCGCGTCGGCCAGCGGCTGCAAGTGGTAGATGCACGAACACCAAATTCGTTGAAGTCTCAATGATTTAGAAGCAAGATACCGCGCTTGCTTCAAAGGGTTTCATGAAGATCGTCTGCATCGGTGGCGGCCCGGCCGGTTTGTATTTCGCACTGCTCATGAAGCAGCTGGACGCGCGGCACGACATCACCGTGATCGAGCGCAACAAGCCCTACGACACCTTCGGCTGGGGCGTGGTCTTCTCTGACGCCACGATGGACACCATGCGCGTCTGGGACGCCCAGAGTGCGGGCGAGATCGAAGCCAGCTTCGCGCATTGGGACGACATCGAGCTGCACATCCACGGCCGCGTGCAGCGCAGTGGCGGCCACGGTTTTGTAGGCATCGGACGCAAGAAGCTGCTCAACATCTTGCAAGCGCGCTGCGAGGCGCTGGGCGTGAAGCTGGTGTTTGAGACCGACATCACGCGCGTGGAAGACGTCGAAGAGGCCGATCTCATCGTCGCCAGCGACGGCATCAACTCGCGCATCCGCACGCAGTACGAAGCGGTCTTCAAGCCCGAACTCGTGACGCGGCCCAACCGCTTCATCTGGCTGGGCACCACCAAGCGCTACGAGCCCTTCACGTTTCTCTTCGAAAAAACCGAGCACGGTTGGTTCCAGGCGCATATCTACAAGTTCGACGCGAGCACCAGCACCTTCATCGTCGAGTGCCCTGAAGACGTGTGGCGCGCGCATGGGCTGGACCAGGCCGACACCGCGCAGTCCATCGCCTTCTGCGAGCAGCTCTTTGCCGCCAACCTTAAAGGCGAAAAGTTGCTCAGCAACGCCCGCCACCAGCGTGGCTCGGCCTGGCTGAACTTCCAGCGCGTGAAGTGCGAACAGTGGTCGCACTTCAACGGCACCAGCCATGTCGTGCTGATGGGCGACGCCGTGCACACGGCGCACTTCGCCATCGGCTCGGGCACCAAGCTGGCACTGGAAGACGCCATCGACTTGACGCGCCAGTTCAAGACGCTGGGTGACAGTGCGGCGCACATCCCTGACGTACTGGCGCGCTACCAGAGCCTGCGTGCCGTAGACGTTATTCGCCTGCAAAACGCCGCCTGGAACGCGATGGAATGGTTCGAGGCTTGCGGCCAGCGCTACTGCGACCAGCTCGAAGTCGAGCAGCTGATGTACAGCATGCTCACACGCAGCCAGCGCATCAGCCACGAGAACCTGCGCCTGCGCGACCGTGGTTGGCTCGAAGGCTTCGAGCGCTGGTTCGCCGCGCGCGCCGGCGTGGCCAGCGCGAAGGCCGTGCCGCCGATGTTCACGCCCTACACGCAGCGTGGCATCACCTTGAAGAACCGCGTCGTCGTCTCGCCGATGGCGCAGTACCTTTGCGTGGACGGCGTGCCCGGCGAGCATCACCTGGTGCACCTGGGCGCTCGCGCTTTGGGTGGCGCGGGCTTGGTGATGGCCGAGATGACGTGTACCCGAGCCGACGCCCGCATCACGCCCGGCTGCCCGGGTCTATGGAACACGGCCCAGCGCGACGCCTGGGCGCGCATCGTCGCGTACGTGCACCGCGAAAGCGACGCGAAGATTGGCATCCAGCTCGGCCACGCCGGGCCCAAGGGCTCGACGAATGCGCCGTGGCTGGATGCCGGCGCCGACCAGCCGCTGCCATCGGGGAACTGGCCCTTGATCGCCGCGTCTGCGTTGCCCTATTTGCAAGATGGCGCCGTGCCACGCGCGATGACCACCGACGACATGGCAAGCGTGCGCGACGACTTCGTGCGCAGCACGCGCCTCGCGGCCGAGGCGGGTTTTGACTGGCTGGAGCTGCACTGCGCGCACGGCTACTTGCTGTCGAGCTTCATCTCGCCCCTGACCAACCAACGCAGCGACGACTGGGGCGGCACGTTGGCGAATCGCCTGCGCTGGCCGCTGGAAGTCTTCACCGCCGTGCGCGCAGTTTGGCCGTTAGACAAACCCATCTCGGTGCGCATCTCCGCGCATGACTGGGTCGCCGGCGGCATCACCCCGGACGACGCCGTCGCCATCGCGCGCGCCTTCAGACTAGCAGGCGCCGACATGATCGACTGCTCCTCCGGCCAGGTCAGCGCCGCGCAAAAGCCCGTCTACGGCCGCATGTACCAAACGCCCTTTTCCGACCGCATCCGCAACGAAGCCGGCATTGCCACCATCGCTGTCGGCGCCATCAGCGAGGCCGACCACGTCAACAGCATCATCAGCGCCGGCCGTGCTGATCTCTGCGCCGTGGCGCGCCCGCACCTGGCCAACCCGGCCTGGACGTTGACCGAGGCCGCGAAGATTGGCTACACCGCCATTCACTGGCCCGCGCCCTACCGCGCGGGCAAGGCGCAGCTGGAGGCTAACGTGCAACGTGAGCGCGCCGCCACGGCGGGGAAAACATGAGCCGAGCCCGCCCCAGCGCGCTGGCTGCGCGCGACATCGGCCTGGAAGCGCGCGTGGCCGACGCCGACCATCTTTCGCTCAAGCTATGGCTGCGCCTGCTGGCCTGCACCACGCAGATCGAGGTCGACATCCGCAGCCGCCTGCGCGAGCGCTTCGACATCTCGCTGCCGCGTTTCGACTACCTCGCACAGCTCTACCGCCACCGCGACGGCCTGCGCATGAACATGCTCACCCGCTACCTGATGGTCACCGGCGGCAGCGTCACGGGCCTGACCGACGAGCTGGAAAAAGATGGCCTGGTGCAGCGCGACAACGACCCCGACGACCGCCGCAGCGTGCGTGTGTGCTTGACGGCGGCAGGCCGCAAGAGCTTCGAGCGCATGGCGCGTGAACACGAAGCCTGGGTTGTCGAGCTCTTTGCCGGCATCGACACCACGCAGAAGAAGACCATGTACGAGGCCCTGGGCCGGCTGCGTGTGCAGCTCACCGACGCCGCAGCCATCAAGAAGGACAAACCATGAACGAGCGCATCGACCCGGCTTTGCTGGCCGGCAACCGCGAGCCCTTGGCCGGCTACACCGCACAGCACTTCAGCTGGCAAGTGCAGTGCGGCGTCGGCCACATCGAGCTCAACCGGCCCGAGCGCAAGAACCCGCTAACGTTTGAGAGTTACGCAGAGCTGCGCGACCTCTTCCACCGCCTGCGCCATGCCAGCGACGTGCACGCCGTGGTGCTCAGTGGCGCGGGCGGCAACTTCTGCTCGGGCGGCGACGTGCACGAGATCATCGGCCCGCTGCTGCGCCTCACCGCACCCGAACTTTTGATGTTCACGCGCATGACGGGCGAGTTGGTCAAGCACATGCGCCACTGCCCGCAGCCCATCCTCGCGGCCATCGACGGTGTGTGCGCCGGTGCCGGCGCCATCCTGGCCATGGCGAGTGATGTGCGTGTTGGCACCGCGCGCTCGAAGACCGCCTTCCTCTTCAACCGCGTGGGCCTGGCCGGATGCGACATGGGTGCCTGCGCCATGCTGCCGCGCATCGTCGGACAGGGTCGCGCCAGCGAGCTGCTTTTCACCGGTCGCTCGCTGTCGGGGCCTGAGGCGCTGCAATGGGGTTTCTTCAACCGCGTGGCTGAGCCCGAGGCGGCGGTGGCCGAGGCGCTGGCCTGGGCTGCTGAGCTCGCCGCGGGTCCGAGTTTTGCCAACGGCATGACCAAAACCATGCTGCATCAAGAGTGGGCCATGGGCATCGACCAGGCGATTGAGGCCGAAGCGCAGGCGCAGGCGCTGTGCATGTTGACGGGTGACTTCAGGCGGGCTTATGAGGGTTTT
>JANMMH010000564.1:0-1579 GCA_031373055.1 Rubrivivax sp.
TGCTCATCAACGCCGTCACCGGCATCGAGCCCATGGCCGTGCGCATGATGGAGTACGCGGCTTCAAGGCACATGGACCGGCTCATCGTCGTCAACAAGATCGACGCTGCGGGCGTCGACTTGGCCGCGCTGCTGGCGCAGATCCAGGCCACCTTCGGCAAAGTGTGCCTGCCGCTGAACCTGCCCAGCGCTGGCGGCAGCAAGGTCGTCGACTGCTTCTTCAACCGTGAAGGGCACGGCGACTTCGGCTCGGTCGACGACGCCCATCGCGCGCTCGTTGAACAGGTGGTGGAGGTCGACGCCGCGTTCGTTGACCGTTATTTGAACGACGGCGATGTCGACGCCAACGAGCTGCATGCGCCGCTGGAGCAAGCGCTGCGTGAAGGCCACCTGATCCCCGTGTGCTTCGTCTCGGCGCGCACGGGTGCCGGCGTGGCCGAGCTGCTGGACATCATCGTCAAGCTGCTGCCGAACCCGACGGAAGCCAACCCGCCCGACTTTCTGGAAGGTGAAGGCGAGACGGCGGTGCCCAAGACCGCCACGCCCGACGCGGCGCTACACGTCCTGGCGCATGTCTTCAAGATCACGGTCGACCCCTTCGTCGGCAAGCTCGGCATCTTTCGCGTGCACCAGGGCACGCTGACCAAAGACAGCCAGCTCTACGTGGGCGATGGCCGCAAACCCTTCAAGGTGGGCCACCTCTTCATGCTGCAAGGCAGAGACCACATCGAGGTCAGCCGTGCGCTGCCAGGTGACATCGTGGCCGTGGCCAAGGTCGATGAGATGCACTTCGACGCGGTCCTGCACGACGCCGCCGAGGACGACCACCTGCACTTGAAACCGCTGGACTTCCCCGTGCCCGTGCACGGCCTTGCCATCGAGCCCAAACGCCGCGGTGACGAGCAGCGCATGTGGGAGATCCTGAGCAAGCTCGTTGATGAAGACCCTTGCCTGCGCGTTGAGCATGTGGCCAACACCAACGAGACCATCGTCTACGGCCTGGGCGAGCTGCACCTGCGCATGCTGCTGGAGCGCTTGCGCGAGGTCTACAAATTCGAGGTCAACACGAGGCCACCACGCATTGCTTACCGCGAGACGGTGACGATGAACGCTGAAGGCCACCACCGCCACAAAAAGCAAAGCGGTGGTGCGGGCCAGTTCGGTGAAGTCTTCCTGCGCATCGAGCCGCTGCCACGCGGCGCTGGCTTCGAGTTCGTCGACCAGGTCAAGGGCGGCACCATCCCCACGCAATACCTGCCCGCTGTGGAGAAGGGCGTGCGTGAGGTGCTGGTGCACGGCGCCATCGCCGGCTACCCCGTGGTGGACGTGCGCGTCATCGTTTACGACGGTAAACACCACAGCGTCGACAGCAAAGACATCGCCTTCGCCACCGCTGGGCGCAAAGCATTTCTCGACGCGATTCAGAAGGCACGCGCCATCGTGCTCGAGCCCATCGTCAACATCGAGATTCAAGCGCCTGACCACGCCATGGGTGACATCACCGGCGACCTCGCCGCCAAGCGCGGCCTCGTCAGCGGCACCAGCAACGGCGCGGCCAGCATGATGATCGTGCGTGGCCA
>JANMMH010000604.1:0-7934 GCA_031373055.1 Rubrivivax sp.
GATCGGGCCCGACGATTCCGCCGCCGAAGCCCGCCAAAAGCTCGTCGCGGGCCTGGCGCCTTTGTTCATCGCGGAGGGCGAGGCCCCGGCGCAACTGGTGGGCCACCTCATCGGCCTGGACTTCTCGGCCAGCAGCGCCGTCAAAGACTTGCTGGGCGACGAGCAAGCTTTCACGCAGCGCGCCTTCGAGGCCACGGCGTTGTGCCTGCGCCGCCTGGGCCAGAGCATGCCCGTGGTGGTGCTGGTGCTGGACGACCTGCACTGGGCCGACGCCGGCACGCTGGCGTTCATGCGCTACGCGTTGCAACACAACCACGACACGCCGCTGCTGTGCCTGATGCTCACGAGGCCGACGTTTTTCGAGCAACACGCCGACTGGATGCCGGCAAGCGACACGCAAGCCCGCTTGCATCTCGCGCCGCTGGACAAAGCCTTCAGCCAGGATCTCGCCGAAAGCCTGCTGGCGCGATTGGCCGAGGTGCCTGCGGCGCTGCGCGCGCTCGTCACCAGCGGCGCCGAGGGCAACCCGTTTTACATGGAAGAGCTGGTCAAGATGTTCATCGACGACGGTGTCATCGTGGTCGAGCCCGAAGGCTGGCGGGTCGTCAGCGACAAACTGCTCGGCGTCCAGGTGCCGCCCACCCTGGCCGGCGTGCTGCAGGCGCGACTCGACGCACTGCGGCCGCGTGAGCGCAGCGCCTTGCAACAGGCGGCGGTGGTGGGCCAAGTGTTCTGGGAGCAGGCGCTCGTGGCCATCGACCCCATGGCCATCGACGCCTTGCAAGCGCTCTTGCGCAAACAGCTCATTGTCCGCCACGACGCGCCGGATGCTAACACGCAAGAAGAAGGCACACGCGAGTACAGCTTTGGCCACAACCTGCTGCACCAGGTCACTTACGACGGCGTGCTCAAAGCGCCCAAACGTGCCGGGCATGAACGTGTGGGCCAGTTCTGGAGCCAGCGTGCCGAAGTGACTAACGCGCAGGCGGTGGACCCCGCCGCCTGCCGCGCCCTGGCCGAGGCCCAGCACCACCGCTGCCTGGCCGATGCCCAAGCCTACGTGAGCTGGTTCGAAGGCCAGTTTTCACATTACCTCGGCGCCTACGCGGTGCAGACCCTGCGCCCACTGGCGCAGCAGTTGGTCGAGATCTGCGAGAAGCAATTCGCGCCCGACGATGCGCAGACCGCCAAGGCACTGACGAACCTGGCGCGCGTCATCCTGGTGCAGGGCAGCGTCGAAAAAGCCGAGCCCTTGTTGCGCCGTGCGCTCGGCATTCAAGAAGCCGCTCTGGGCGCTGAACATCCCGACACCGCACGCACGCTTGCCGTGCTGGGTGGCTACCACCAGGGGCGTGGCGACCTGGCCGCCGCCGAGCCCTATTTCAGGCGCGCGCTCGACATCCGCCAGCGGGTACTCGGCCCCGAGCATGCGCTCAGCCTGGGCACGTTGGACAACCTGGCCAAGGTGACACTTGAGCTCGGCCGGCTCGACGAAGCCGAGGCCTTGAGCCGGCGCGTGCTGGCCGTGCACGAGCGCCGCGACGGCCCCGAGCACCCAGACACTGCGTTCGCCATGACGGCCCTGGGCGAGGTGCTGGCCAAGCAGGGCGAGCTGGCGCAGGCCGAGCCGCTGATCCGCCGCGCGCTGGCCGTGCAACGAGCAAGCCTGCCCGCCGAGCACCCCGACATCGGCTTGTCGATGTGGCACCTGGCCGAAGTGCTGCACGGCCTCGGCCGTAACGACGAGGCCGAGCCCCTGGCCCGCAAAACGCTGGCCGCCTGGGAAGCCAGCTTCGGCCCCGAGCACGAGTGGACGGCCTGGGGCTTGATCAGCCTGGCCGGCATCCGCCTGGCGCAGGGCGCGGCGTCTGAAGCCGCCGAGCTTGCGGCGCGGGCCGCGCAGTTGCTGCGCGCGCTCTTTGGCGACGGGCATGCGGCCGTGGCCTCGGCGGTGAGCCTGCACGAGCGCGCGCGCCGCGTTACCACACCAGGGTAATCCGCGCCCCGCGACTGCGGGGTGGCTCATCACATTGGTGGAGGCCGAGGCTTCCAAAGGCCGGAAGCATTGGCGATGATGGATTACGTCTGGAAACACGAACCAAGAAGCGGAGGCCAGCTATGACATACGTTCACCTTACCCCTCATCGCAGAGCCCTTGCGCCGGTGGTCGTTGCCGCGATGCTGCTGCTTGGCAGTCCGGCGGCGCTGGCGCAGTTCTACACATTCAGCGGCGCGGTCAGCACCTCGCCAACCAACCAGTTCCCAATCAACGGGGCGGTGCAGACGCTCAACTTGACCGGCTTCAACCTGCTCGTGGGCAATTCGGCGGTCGGCAGTTTTTCTGCGCTGGCCAACGCGCAGCTAACGGCTAACCAGTTGGCCATCGGCAACTCCGGCCCGGGTGCTGTCGGTACCGTGGTGCTGACAGGCGCCGGCACCACTGCGAACTTGGTCGCCGCCAGCGGCACGCGAATGGGCGTGGGGGGTTGGGGCATAGGCACGCTGACCGTCAGCGGCGGCGCGGTGCTTGACGCGGCCAGTACGGCCTGCACCAGCGGCTGCGGCACATTCATTGGCGAGGCTGCAGGCTCCACCGGGGTGCTCAACCTCAGCGGAGTTGGCTCCGAGGTGCGCGCGCTGGGCATCACCATCGGCCAGTCGACGGTGTTCACCAACCCGCCGAGCGGGTTCAATTTCGGCACACCGGGTGCGACGACGAATGCCTCCGTCAACGTCACGGGCGGCGGCAAACTCACGACCGAGCGCGTCATCGTTGGGTCCAACAACGCCACCCCCAACGGCAACAGTAGCGAGAGTGCCAATGGCACGGTCGTCGTCGACGGCGTGGGCTCACGTTGGCTCGTCAAGGGCAACAGCCTTGGGGCCGTGGGCGATCGGGCAGCCGGCATGACGATTGGCAACCTTGCGCGAGGCGAAGGCACGGTCACCATCCGCAATCAAGGCACGCTGCTGATCGATGGCACGGGTGGGCCCGGCCCGAATGACTTCCTCAACATCGGCAGCAACGGCGGCAGAGGCACGCTGACGGTCACGGGTGTCGGGTCCAGCGTTGACGTGGTGGGCATTGACACCTTTATCAACGTCGGGCGTAGTGGTGCTGGAGCGCAGGGCACCTTCAATGTGCTGGCGGGTGCGACAGCGTCCACACTCTTCATGAATGTCGGGCGCTTCGCCGGTACCAGTGGAACCGTGCTGATCGATGGTGCAGGGTCGCAGCTGAAGCAAGTCGGCGTCGGCATCAATCAATCGCCGCTCAACACCGGCGGGGCCTTTGGCCTTATTGGACGTGCGGGCGGCCAGGGGCAGGTGACCGTGAGCAACGGCGGGCGCTGGTTGCTGTCCGATGGCGGTGGCAATGACCTGGTGGCCGGTCACGGCCCCGGCATCTTTGTGGGTCGCGAGGCGGGTTCCGTTGGCAGCCTGACCATTTCAGGTGCCGGGTCAAGGGTGGAGTTGATCTCGACCTCTCTCGGCCTAGCGCCAGGCGAGCCCGATAACTACAACCCCTTTGTCGCGGTGAGCCGCGAGGCCGGTAGCACCGGTACGCTCAGCATTAGCGGGGGTGGCAAGTTGCTGATGACAGGCAACGCGGTGTCTACCGTGACCAACAGCCGCACCACCCACCTGGCCATTGGCGGAAACGACGACGCATCGGGTGGCCGGCAGGGCATCGCCACGGTCACCGGCGCCGGCTCGGAAATCATCGTCACCGGCATGGACTCGCTCATCAACGTCGGCCGCGGCACCGCCAGCAACGGCACGCTCAACGTGCTCGACCAGGGCCGCGTGGCGGCCACCAGCATCGTCGTCGGTGCCTACGGCACCGGCACGCTGAACGTCGATAACGCCACGCTGGCGTTCAGCGGCGTGCGTGCTAACCCGGCCACCGGCGCGGGTGGCACCATAGGTCGCGGCGCCGGCGGCAGCGGCACGCTCGCCTTGAGCAGCGGCGCGCAGGTCACGATCGAGAGCAACATCCTCGCCGGCGGCCTGAACATCGGCGGCGACTCGTTTGCCGCAGGCGGCTCGGGCATCGTCTCGCTCACCGGGGGCTCGGCGCTCGTCGTCTCGGGCAGCGCCGCCGACAACGGCATCGCTGTCGGCCGCAATGGCAGCGGTGTGTTGAGTCTGGCCGGCGCCAGCACGGTCACGGTCGGGCCTGGGAACATCATCGTCGGCCGCGAGGCCGGCGGCGTCGGCTTGCTCTCGATGACTGGCGGCTCAACGGTGAACGCTGACTACATTGGCCTGGGCATACGCCTGGGCATCGAGACCGGCGGCATCGCCACCATGATCGTCAACAACAGCACCGTCAACGTCGGCACGCTGGAGATTGGGCTGCTGGGCTTCCTGGGTGGCAACAACAGCACCATCAACGGCCACGTGATTGCACACGGCACGGTCAGCCCCGGTGAATCACCCGGCCGGCTGGTCATCAACGGCCGCATCAACACCGGCAGCGGCCTGCTGCTGCTGGACGTGGAGTCCAACGGCGTGGGTGGCTACAACATCGACGAATTGATCCTCACGGAGAACTCGACGTTTGACTTCCGCGGCATGGAGGTGCGCTTCAACTTCATCGGCGACACCGACCCCAATGCCTTCGCTGCAAGTGGTGGTATGGATCTCGACAACTTTCTGCGTTCGCGCGACAACGACGACGGCACGTTGTCGGGGCTTTCGACCCGATTCGTGGACAACGTGACCTGGGGCACCTGGTTCGCCAGCAGCCAGTTCAGCGCCACATCAGACCGCTTCAACGTCAGCGACTTCCGCTTCGACCCGGTCAGCGGCGTCATCAGCTTCGAGGCCACCGTGCCCGAGCCTGCCAGCCTGGTGCTGGCTATGCTCGGCCTGCTGGGCGCGGCTGTCGCGTCAAGGCGCAGGGCTTCTTGAGGCGCCGAAAACCGTAGGGCGTCCGATTCCGCGTCTTGCTCCCTCCCCCTGTCAGGGGGAAGGAGCTAAACCGACGCCACCCACACCCGCTAGCATGCGCAGCAACCCTGCGCAGACACGTCGCCCTGCGCAGACTCAACAACCAGCTTGGCCCCACGGCCACGGGAGTGTGCATGCGGCATCTGTGGTCCTGGCTGGTGGTGGCCGTGTTGCTGAGCGCTTGCGACAGCGGCCCCGATCTGGGCCCTCCCCCAGCCGCCACCCCAGAGCGCGCCTTCCGCATCGCCGTGCAGCAGCTCGCCTCAGGCCAGCCCGTTGAGTTAGGTGCCTTGCCACCACGCGCCGCCGCGCCGATAGCACCGGTGAGCGAGGCCGACGCCGCCAATCAGCTTCTGGACTTTGCCGAACGCAGCTTCTCGCAGTACTTCCCCAGCGCACAGCCCACGCTCAGCTTTGACGGCTACCTCTTTCGCTTCTATGCCGAGACGGGCATCTACCTTGGCGTGAAGGGTGGCAACGTCTACTTGCTGGGCGGTGTGTTCGGCAGCGAGGTGGTGCTGGTGGGGCCGCTTGCAGCCTTCATCACGCCTGTGCCAACCCAGCCGCCACCGGTACTTGCCGTGGTCTTGTGCCAGGGCACGGCGAGCTACGCGCTGGCGGCGACAGTCAGTACCCGCGTGGGCCAGAACGCGGCAGCGACCGTCGCCTCGTGCGGGGGCAGCATCAGCAGCCCGGTGTGGACGCAGCTCGGCGGCCCCAGCGTCGTGCTGCCCGCCGACAAGACGCAGACCATCAGCTTCGAGCCCGCGCAAGAGGCCACGTACACATTCAACGTTAGTTTTCGCGACGCCACCGGCAGCACGCGCAGCGAGAACCTCGTCATCAAGGCCGAAGGCGCGGCGCCCACCACCAGCCTGACGTTGCGCGCCAGCCAGTCGGTGCGCGCTGGCGGCAAGGTCTCCGTGCGCGCCTGGCCGCTGCTCGCCGACGGCGACACCGTGGCCTCCATCACCTGGAGCCAGATTGACGGCCCCAACGTGCCACTGGACACCAAAGACCCGAAAGTCGCCTTCTTCACCGCGCCCGATGTGGGCCAGGACACCCTGATCCGCCTGCGCGCCACGCTGCGCACGGCGCGCGGTGCCACTGACACCGACGAAGTGTGGGTACTGGTTGAGCGTTATCGCCAGTCCCCTGCCAGCGACGCCAATGCCTTGTGGTCGGGTGAACATGTCTCGCGCGTCTATCCCTACCTGGCCAGCGGCCGCTACGCGTCGGTGCTCGTGCGCTGCGTTTACGACGCCGGCCAAGTTGGTGGCGGCGCCAATGTCAACCTCTGCGCGACCTCGCAGCTGCCCTTCCTGGGGCAGGAAACACGCGGCGCTACGCCCACGGTCGAGCAAGTCATGGACCGCGTGCTCGTCTCGCACGACTGGCTGGGCCGCAACTTCGAAGCCTTCCTGCGCACGCAAGACCCGCAGGGCGACTTTCGCCGCATGCTGGGCAGCGTCACCGCCGTGGTGTTGGGTACGCAGGTGCGACCCTCGTTTTATTGGGCTGCCACGGGGGCCATCTACCTCGATGGCGATAACTTCTGGCGCACCCCCGAAGAGCGCGACACGGTGAACGAAGCACCCGACTACCGCAGTGAATTCGAAGCCGCGCTGAACTACAGCGACCTCTGGCGCTACGTCAAGGACAACAAGAGCGTCTTCGCCTACTACGACCCGGCGGCGCGCATCTCGCGCAACGACGAGGACGTGCGCAATGAATCGGCCTGGCTGATGTACCACGAGCTCGGCCACGCGTTGGATTTCATGCCACCGTCACAGTACAGCGCCATGAACACGCGCTTCAGCGCGTGGGCCAATATCTACCCGCGCCTTGCAGCGGCGGCGCTGGCATCTGACGCGCTGGAGCGCAATTTTCCGCTCACGTCGGATGTGATGCGTAGCCTGGCGCAGGTGAAGTACCGCGGTGTGGCGGCCAGCGCCGAGCAGCAGGCCTACACGCCCGAGCAGGTAGCGGCGTTCTTCACCATCGATGTCGCCAGTGACGACTATGCCTACACGGCCAGCACGGAAGACGCGGCGATGACGTTTGAGGAATTCATGATGAGCCGCCGGCTGGGGATGCAGCGTGACGTGGCCATCACCGACAAATCCACGCCGACATCGACCTCGGCCACGCTCATCGTGCGCTGGGGCCAACGCGGCCGTATCGGCGAGCCCACGCTCAAGCCGCGAGCGGCGTTGATGGTGCAAGAGTTGGCACAGTGGCTCGACGTGGCCGAGGTCGAGCAACTGCCCGCCCCCATCCCGCTGCGGCCAGGTGAGTCGTGGCGCGCCAACCTCTCGCAGCCGGCTGCGGCAGGTATGGCGCAGGCGCTTGATGCGCAAGCGATGGTGCAAGCGGCGCGGCAGTTCCGGAAAGAGCGCCAGCGCATGCGCCACCACCTGCACATCGGCGCGAAGCAGCGCATGCGTTCGCTGGACGCCCCCGGCGTCTTGCACGTGACAGCCGCGCCGCCGCCCAGGCCTTAGCATCGCGGCGCGTTGGGCGCGAGCCCGGCGCACAAGCGTTCTCAGGGCGGGGTGAAAGTCCCCACCGGCGGTGATGGGTGGGGTGCTGCAAGGTGCCACGCCACAAGCCCGCGAGCGCTCGGTTTCGTCTGCGAAGCCGGGGTCAGCAGACCTGGTGTGAATCCAGGGCCGACGGTCACAGTCCGGATGAAAGAGAGCGCGTGTTCGTGGGGCTGCGGCGTGCTGGGTGCAAACCCGCTAACGCCGCAGCTGCGCGCATGCGTGCGCTTTGCGCCCTGATTCTGGAAACCATCTTCAAGGAAGACCATGAATCAGATCACCAGCAATTCCAGCACGACCCCAGCCGCGTCGACAGCTCCCGAACCGCCACGGCGCATCGCCTTCGTGCAAGCCATGTGGCACGCCGAGATCGTGCAGCGTGGGCATGAAGGCTTCATGGCCGAGGTCGAGCGCCTGGGCGTGCTGCCCGAGCGC
>JANMMH010000622.1:0-3841 GCA_031373055.1 Rubrivivax sp.
CGGGTCGACGCCGGCCTGGTACTGCCACAGCTCGCGGCCCGTTGCCGCGTCCACCGCGTAGAGCTTGGCGTCCCAGCTGCCCACAAAAAGCACACCGTCGGCGTAGGCTGGCGAGGCGTGCACGACGTCGCCGGTTTGGAACTTCCAACGCAGCTCGCCTGTGGCGGCATTCAGCGCGTATAGGTGGCCGCCACCGCTGCCAAAAAACACGGCGCCTTGGGCTACGACGGGGCTGGACAGGAACACGTCATAAGGGTCGGCGAAGGTTTGCTGCCTGGGCTGCATGCCGTGCAAACCTTTGGCTTCAAATCGCCGCTCACCACCGGTGCTGAACTTCCACAGCAAGGCGCCTGTCTTGGCGTTGAAGGCGTAGAACTTGCCGTCATAACTGCCAACGTAAGCGCGCCCGTCCACCACTGCAGGTGTCGCCGCCACCGGGCCGCCGGTGGCTTGCATCCAAGCCTGCAGGCCGCTGCTGGCGACGACGGCGTAGACATTGCCATCGTCGCTGCCGATGTAGACCAGGCCGTCGGCGTAGACGGGTGACGCGACGATGCGGTCGCCCGTGGGGAAGCCCCACTTCACGCGCGGCAGTTGGCGCGGTGCGGCGCTGGTGGCCACGCCGCTGTGCGCGGGGTCGCCACGGAACATCGACTGTGCGACGGCAGATGTGGCGAACAGGCTTGCCATCATGCTGACGATCACGTGGGTCATCGCGAGCCCCAGCAGCGCTCTCATGGCTTGCTCCCTGTCTCGGGCTTGCGCAGCACGAAGTCGGCCTCGAAGGGGCCTTGCACAAACTGTCCGCGCAGGCTGTTATCAGCCGCGCGCCAACGTCCTTCGATGGTGATGCCGGTGGCGTTGGAGACGATCTGCACGAACTGCTCGCTTTGCGTGACACGGTCGACGGGGATGAGGTTGCGCGCGCGGCCGATGATCAAGAGCCCGGCGTGGCCCACACCGTCGCGCTGGCTCAGCGTCAGCGTCACATCACGCGGGTAGCCGCCGAGCTCGTAACGGCCGCGCCACACGCCTTCGAGTTCGCGGCTGATGGGGGTGCTTGCCAGTGGCAGATCAACCTGCGCCGGGCCGAGGCGCTGCATACGCAGCGGGGCTTGATGGCCGCCCTGGTGCAGCTCACCAAGCAGTGCACCGTCGGCCTGCAAGCGCAGGCCGACGCTGGCGTCGCCAAGGGCTGACAGCTTGAAGTTGAGCTGGCCTTGCGCATCGACCACCAGCTCGCGCAGCGGCGCGCCCTTGACGCCGCGCCCGGGCAGGATGGCCGAGCCGACCCAGCCCGTGCCGGCAGGCGCGAGGTCAATCACCAAACGCAGCGGCTTGCCCCCCAGCAGCACCTCGGCATGCCAGCGGCCGGCGAGTGCCGGGTTGGCGTGGCTCGTCGCCATGGTCAGGCCAGCGCAAAGCGCCAGCACGCAAGCTCGAGGGATCATGCGCACATCTCCTTCGTTATTCGTAAGCCAGGGCGTCACGCGCGCTCTGGCGCAACACCGCCAGCACCGACACCACCACGGCCGCCATGAGCAGCGCCCAACCCATGCCCAACTCGGCCAGCCCTTGCAGCGAAAAGCGCAAAGGCACGGCCACATGCAAGAGCTGCGTCGAGGCGCTGTGGTTCAAGGCCAGCGTGAAGACCAATGACAGGCCCACCGCGACCAGTGCACTGAGCAGCGCCACCGCTGCGGCCTCGGCCACGAAGACCAGCGCGATCGCGCGCGGCGTGGCGCCAATGGCCTGCAGCACGCCAATCTCGCGCGTGCGCTCCAGCACGTTCATACTGCTGCTGGCAGCGAGCACGATGCCGCCCAGCAGCGCCACGGCCAGCGCCACCATCTGAATGACCTCACCCACGACCTTGAAGTGTTCGTCCAGCGAATCACGAAAGACATCGCGCGACAGCATTTGCGCCGGCGTGTGGCGCGCGTCGATGAGCGCCTGGTCCAGGCTGCGCATCACGCCTTCGACATCGTGCCCTGCCGCCTTGATGCGGAGCAGTGTTGAGTTGTCGCCCAGCGCCGTGATGGTGTCGAACGCTTCGAGCGTTGTGTAGACAGCGGCCTGGCCGATCTCTTCAATCAGGCCCACCACCTGCACCGTGGCGCTGCGGTCTTGAAAGCGCAGTGCCAGCGGCGCGCCGACACGAATGCTCGGGTCCAACTCAAGCATGGTGCGCGTGATCAGCACTTCATCGAGTGCGCCCGTGCGCGGCGCGCGGCCTTGCAGCACGGGCAGCTTGAAGAGCTGCGTCGACGCAGGAAAGCCCGTCAGCGCAAAGCGCTTGTCGGACGCACTGGCCAGGCCCGCGCCCACACGCCGCCAGGCTTCAGCCACCGCGACATCGCTCACGCCACGCGCGATGCCTTCGAGCACACCCGCGGGTGCCGGCCGCTGCAAGATCACGTCGATGTCATGGCCTTGCTGCGCCAGGCTGTCGTCGATGACGCCCATCAAACTCTTGTAGTTGCTGTGCGTCGTGAGCAGCAGTGCCCCTGCCGAACCTAGTGCCAGCACGATGAGCGTTAGCCGCCAGGGCCGGCGAAAGCTGTTGCGCAGTGCCAGCGTGAATTGCAAGTGCCCGGGCCAGCGCACGAGTGCCGCCGCGCTACGCGCAAGCCAACCCGCGCCTTCGCGTACGCCGGGGTCTTGCATGGCCTGGCGCGGGGTCATGCGCGCCGCGCGCCAGATCGGCAGCGCCATAGCCAGCAGTGGCAGCGCCAGCAGCACGGCAGCTTCAAGCTGGCGCAGCGATGTGGGTACGGCCAGTGACGCTGTGTCGATGTTCAGCGTGGCCTGATGACGCTGCACCAGCAGCTGCCCAAGCCATGCGCCCAGTGGCATCGCCAGCACGCAGGCCAACAGCAGCAAAGGCAATACCAGCGCGGCGTATTGCAGGGCGATCGTCGCGCCCGTGGCACCCAGGGTCTTCAAGATGCCGACGATGCGCACCTCACGCTTCATCCACAGCGACACCATGTAGGCGGCCAGTGCGGCGGTGCAGGCGAAACCCATGGCCGCTAACACGCCAAGCACGCGCAAGGCGGCGGTCATCAGTGCCGCATGCGGATGCGCCGCGTGCTGCACTTCGCTACGTAGACTTGGGCGGCCGATCTTCTTGAGATACGCCTGCAGCGCGTGGCTGAGCTCCATCGCGTCTTCGCGGGTCGTGCGCTGCCTCATCTTTACCAGCAGCTGGTCGGGTTCGGTCTGCGCGGTGATCAAGGCCGCCACGGCCGGCGTGGCGTAAGCGTAGAAGAGCCGCTCTTGCGTGCTGGGGGCCACCGCCGTGTCATGCACCCAGCCCGCCAGCGGCACGCTGACCACGGCACCACCCGCGCCGCGCAGTCGCAGTGGCGTGCCTGGCGCCACGTTCAGCATGGGCGCGCCAGACTGTTCGATCCAAAGGCCGCTGTCGTCTGCCGCCACCTTGGCGCTGTGGCTGTGCACGCGGCCCACCGCCTGCGTGTGAATCGCCGGCACGATGAACAAGCGCATGCTGAGCCAGCTGCCGTCCGCCAGCGCCACGCGTGTGTGCGTACTGCGCCGCATAGCCACCGCAGCCACGACATCTTGCTTGGCCACAGCCGCCAGTAGCTCGGCGTCGATGCGCTCGAACCAGAGCACGATGTCGGGCGCGTTTGCGGCCTGGTAGCTCGTCAGAGTCTCACGCTTGAGCACCGTCTGCGCGTCAAGCGCGGCCACGATGCCCGCCGCGCCCAGCACGAGCACGAGTGCGATGAGTGCGAGCTGTGTGCGGTAGGCGCGCAAGTCGGCGCCGACCTTGCGCCAGCGCATGTTCACGTGGCGGCCCCCGAGTCGCTGAGCA
>JANMMH010000623.1:0-3532 GCA_031373055.1 Rubrivivax sp.
GACAGCGCCTTGCTCATCGGCACCGATGCCCCCGCACTGGACGCCGCGTACCTGCGTAACGCGCAAAGTGAGCTGACGCGGCACGACGCCGTGCTGGCCCCCACCGCCGATGGCGGCTACGCGCTGATCGGCCTGCGCCGCCTGCACGCCAGCCTGTTCACGCAGATGCACTGGAGCAGCGCCGCAGTGATGGCCACCACGCGCGAACGCCTGCGTGCACTCCAGCTGCACTGGGCCGAGTTGGCGCTGCTGCATGACGTCGACGAGCCGGCCGATCTGGTGCATGTGCCAAAGCCATGGCTGGCGGCACTGGCGTCCCCATGATGGAAGCCTTGCGCCACGCGCTGCGGGCCCACCACGCGGAGTGGGCCGAGCTTCCCTTCGAGCCCTTGCCCGACAAAGGCCTGGCCCACCTGCACATGCGTCTGGTGGGCAGCGGCGTGCTGGCACGCATTCCCAAGCAAAGCCAGATGGGCCTGCCAGCGGCCGACCACCTGGCGTATGAGGCGGCTTGTTTTGAGCGCGCCGCGATGTCGGGCCACACGCCGCAGCTCGCGGGTGTGCTGCCTGCCACCGCTGCGCTACCGCACGGCGCCTTGCTGGTGCAAGAGATATACGGCCGCCCCGTGAAGCTGCCCCAGGACCTGGGCGCGATGGTGCAAAGCCTGGCCAGCTTGCACACCCTGGCGCTGCCCCCTGCCGGGGAGCGCCCGCCCTTGCTGGACGACGCCGACCCCTTGGCCGCGCTGGTCGCCGAGATCGACCAGCAGGCGCGCCATCTCGACGCCGCCTTGCTCGCACCCCAGTCCCGCCAGGCCATCGAGGCCGAGCTGCTGCGGCTGCGCGCGCTGTGTGCCGGGCCGCATCGCCCGCACAAGCGGCTCATCGCTTTCGACGCCCACCCCGGCAACTTCATCGTTGACAGCCAGGGCCGGGCCATCCTCGTCGACCTGGAAAAGGCGCGCTACGGCGCGCCAGCGCTGGACCTCGCGCACGCCACGCTCTACACGTCCACGACTTGGGATGCTGCGTCCAGCGCGGTACTCACGATTGCGGAGGTGGCCAGCGCGTATCGGGCCTGGATGGCGCTGATGCCGCCCACTCAGCGGCAGCGTGAATGGCTGCTGCCGATGCGCCGCGCAATGGTCTTGTGGTCGCTGACCTGGTGCGCCAAGTGGCGCGCCCTGGCCTCGCAAAGCGCGCACGCCCACCCCGATGGCGAGGACTGGTCAAGCGAGCTCAGCGACGCCACGCTGGTGGCGCATGTGCGTGAGCGTGTCAACCACTACCTGGCCCCGCAAGTCGTGCAAAGCGTGCTGGACGAGACCCTGGCGCTTGAGCGCGAGCTGGCGTGACGCCTCAGGGCGACTCACGGCGCGTGGCGCAGTTTGGCCAAGAAGTCGGCCATGACGGCGTCGCGCCGCACGGCATAGGCTTCGCGCATGAGCGGACGCCCGGGCGCGGCAAGCCAGCGCTTGTCGTCAGCCAGCAGCGGCATGCGCACCAGCTCGCTGGGCACCCAATCGGCCTGCAACATCCAGGCCACGCAAATCAGGTCCCAGATGACCCAGGAATGGGCGAAGAAGCTGTCGATGCCCTGCATCTCCCACAGCGGGTTGTGCGTGAAGACATGGTGCAGATAAGCACCGATGGCACCCATGGGTTGCACCCAGCGTTCCATCTCGGGCAGCGACAAGCGCAATTGCGCCCCGATATGAAAGCCGGGCAGGTAGACCAGCGGCGCGCCACTGGCTAACAGCACGCGGGTGGCCACAAGGTCTTGTTCGAGATTCAGCGCGTGGTTGGGTTGCGGCGCGTGCGATGGGAAGCCGCTGGTCCACACCACCACGATGCGCTGCGCGATGCGCGGCTCGATCAACAACGCGCTGGCGATGTTCGTCGGGCAGCCCAGCGCCAGCACATACAGCGGCGGCGCGTCGCTCGCCAAAGGGGTCGCCATGGCGCGCGCGATGAGGTCTTGCGTGGCCGCGCTAGTCACGGGTGCGGCAGCACTTTCAAGGTAAGCCTCTGCACCGCGGTGAATGCGGCCTGCGGCAGCGATTCCCAGGTGCGCGAACACGCGTTCGATCTCGTCCATGCTGCGCTGCATGCCGATGCCGGGCGCCGCAAAAGGCCGCAGGTCGCGCAGTTCGCGCCGCAGGCTGCTGCGCCGGTGGGCAAAACTGAACGGTGCGGCGTACACCGCTTCAACCTGCAGTTGCGCCGGTGACAGCAAGGCCCAGGCCAGGGCGAACTGATCGTCGATTTCGTTGGCGGCATCGGTGTCGATAACCACCCGGGCGGGCAGGTGCGGCAGGGCCAGCCTGGCACGGTGCCAATCGTCGTCGTGTGTCAGCTCATTGCGCATGTCAACAGCGGCCTTGGCGGGACGCGCAATGTAGCAGCCCACTCCATACTCCGTGGCATGCTCAGGCGCGTGAACTTCGACGACCAAGACACCATTCCCGGCACGCCGGTGCTACCGCTGAACTTCAGCGAGCTCGGCCATCTTGACTGGCTCAACGTGCCGGCCTGGGTCTTCGACCTGCACGCCTTGCGCATCGTCTGGGCCAACCCCGCCGGGCTCGCGTACTGGAAGGCCGACACCTTGACCGAGCTGACGCTGCGCGACTTCAGCGACATCTCACTGGCTGCGCGCACGCGGCTGCATGCCGCCGTGGCACTGCACGCCCAGGGCCGCACGCAGCGCGAGGTGTGGACGCTGTACCCGCAGGGCACGCCGGTCACGTCGACGCTGAATTCGCGCGGCGTGCGCATGCCGGGCAGGCCGGCAGGTGAGCTGGCCATCCTCTTTGTCGGCGAGCCTTTGTCGGCCAACTACGACGCTGCGGCCTTGCGCGGCCTGGAGGCCATGCAGCACACCTCCGTGCGGGTGGCGCTGCACCGGCTGGACAACGGCGCGGCCTTGATGCGCAACCCGGCGGCGGTGTCGGCCTTTGGGCCTATGGACGCCGGTGGCCCGCCACTGCCGCAGCTCTTCGTCAAACGCGAGCTCGGCAAGCGCGTGATGTCGCAGGCCAAACGTGGCAACACCTTCATCGGCGATGTCGAACTGGTGACGCAACTGGGCCGGCGCTGGCACGCCATGGACGCGCGCCCGGTGCGCGACCCCGTCACCGGCGACACGGTGGTGCAGATCAACGCTCGCGACATCTCGGACCTGAAGGCCTACCAGCGCGCACTCGAAGCCGCACGCGACGCCGCCGAGGCCGCGAGCCGCGCCAAGAGCAGTTTCCTGGCCAACATGAGCCACGAAATCCGCACCCCCATGAACGGTGTACTCGGCCTCACGGCGCTGGTGCTGGAGACCACGCTGGACGAGCGCCAGCGCCACTACCTGCAGCTCGTGCACAGCTCAGCGCAGTCGCTGATGGCCATCATCAACGACATCCTGGACCTGTCCAAGATCGAGGCCGACCGCCTGACCCTGGACCCCGCACCGTTTGCCATTCGCGCGCTGCTGGATGAAGCCCTGGCACCGCATCGCATTGAAGCCGAGCACAAGGCTTTG
>JANMMH010000649.1:0-3107 GCA_031373055.1 Rubrivivax sp.
TGCAGGGGCGCTTCCTCGTCACGGGCAGCATGCGCGCCGACATCGCGCCCGGCGCCGAAGTGCTGACGATTGACGGCCAAAGTAGCGCCGCCATCGTCAGCAGCTTGATGCCCTACATCCGCGCTGATGGCGGCCTGGACGGCAGCACCGACGGCAAGCGCTTGTCGCAACTCGACAGCGGCGGCAACGGCGGCGCGATGGACCGCCTGTTCCCGCTGCGCTTCCCGCCTCAGGGTGGTGGCTTTGATCTCAGCCTGCGCGACGTGCCAGGCCAGGCAACGCGTAGCTTGCGCGTTAGCGCCGTGCGTGAAGCCGAGCGCGACGCCGCCGGTCTTGCGCCTGCGTCCAGCGCGTGGGCCTTCAGCATCGAGGGCGACACTGCCTGGCTGACGCTACCCACCTTCGCGTTTTGGGGCAGTCGCTTTGATGGCCGCGCCTTTCTGGCGCGCAGCTTCGCCGAGTTGGATGCGAAGAAGATTCCTTTCCTGGTAATCGACATCCGCCGCAACGAAGGCGGTGATGACCAGCTTGGCCATGCGCTGCTGTCGTACCTGCTGCGCGAGCCCTTCAGCATCCCCGGCGGGCGTCGCGAAAGTGCTTACGAGCGCGCGCCCTACAACCTGGTGCGCTACCTCGACACCTGGGACTACAGCTTCTTCGATCGCACCGGCAAAGCCACGCGCGGCCCGGGGCGCAACTGGCTGTTGAGCGACAGCGCCTCAAGGCGCATCGAGCCCGCCGCCGTGCCTTACGCCGGACGCAGCATCGTGCTCGTGGGCCCGCAAAACAGCTCTGCCGGCTACCTGCTCGCGCGCGACGTGCAGCGCAGCAAGGCGGCCACCCTCGTCGGCCAGCGCACGGGCGGCAACCTGCGCGGCCTGAACGGCGGCGAGATCACCTGGATCACCCTGCCCGCCAGCGGCGTGGCGGTGGACATCCCCTTGCTGGCGCATTTCGCGCCCGGCACCGAGCCCGACGGCGGCGTGCTGCCTGACATCACCGTGCCCGCGCTTTTTGACGAGGCGGCCGCAGGCATCGACGCTGACGTGGCCGCCGCGCGCAGGCTCATCGCCAGCTGGCGTTGACGACGCCACTGAACTTCAACCCAAGGAGCCATGACCATGGACCCGCAAGCCCACGATGTCCTGATCTTCTGGTTTGGCGCGCTCGACGCCAACGAGTCGCGCGAAGCCTGGTTCAAAAAAGACGCCGCCTTCGACGACAGCATCCGCACACGCTTCGGCGCGCTCATCGACAGCGCGTTGGCCGGCGGCCTAACGCATTGGATGGCTGACGCACACAGCGCGCTGGCGCGCATCGTGTTGTTGGACCAATTCACCCGCAACACCTTGCGCAACTCGCCGCGCGCTTTTGCAGGCGACGCGCTGGCCCTGGCCGCCGCGCGCGACATGGTGGCCAAGGGCATGGACATGCAGCTCACGCCCGTGCAGCGCAAGTTCGCCTACCTGCCTTTCGAGCACAGTGAAGACATCGGCGCGCAGCGTGAAGGCCTGATGCACTTCGCCGTGCTGGCCTGGCAACACCCCACGGCGGCTGCGGCTTATGAGTGGGCGCTCAAGCACTACGACATCGTGGTGCGCTTTGGGCGCTACCCACATCGCAACGCGGCGCTGGGCCGGGCCAGCACCGAGGCCGAGCTGGCATTCCTGGCGCAGCCGGGATCGAGCTTCTAACGCGCAAAGCGTGTTGACAGATGCGCTGGAACGATGCGCTGTACGACGCCAGCGCGCGGTGATTATTCGATGCGAATGCCCGCACTCTTCACCAACACCGCCGCCGCCTTGGTCTCGTCGTCGAGAAAGACCTGGAAAGCTTCGTGCGTCATCGGCATCGGTGCGGCGCCGAGCTTGTCCAGCCGCTCGCGCACCTCGGGCAGTGCCATCACCTTGCTCACTTCGGCGTGCAGCCGCTCGACGATCGCTTTGGGCGTCTTGGCGGTGGCGAAGAGGCCCACCCAAAAGGTGTAGGTCGCGTCTCGCAAGCCGGCTTCGGCAATCGATGGCACTTGCGGCAGCGCGTTCGAGCGGCCCTGCGTGCCCACGGCCAGCGCTTGCAGCTTGCCGTCTTTGATCAAGGGCAGGGCCGACACCAGCGGCGCGAAGAACCAGTCGGTGCGCCCGGCGATGGTTTCGGTGATGGCCTCGGGCGTGCCGCGAAACGGGATGTGCTGCGCCTTCAGCCCCGCGCTGACGCGAAATCGCTCGGCGTTCATGTGCGTGGCCGAGCCGTTGCCGGCCGAGGCGTAGTTCATGCCATCAGGCTTGGCCTTGGCAGCGGCCACGAGATCGGCCACCGTCTTGTAGCCCTTGGCCGGCGACACCACCAGCACGTTGGGCAGGCTGGCCAACGGCGTGATGCCGTCGAAATCTCTCAAAGTGTCGTAGCTCAGGTTCGTATACAGCGCAGGGTTGACCACATGGCCCGAGCTATGGATCAGCAAGGTGTAGCCATCGGCTGGCGCCTTGGCCACCTGGGCCGCGCCCACCGTGCCGCCCGCACCGGGTTTGTTCTCGATCACGACCTGCGCGCCAAGTGCCGGCGCCAGCTTCTCGGCCAGCGTGCGCGCGATGATGTCGGTGCCACTGCCGGGCGTGAACGGAACCACCAGTTTGATGGGGCCGGCTTTGGGCCACTCGGTTTGGGCCTGGGCGTTGGTCAAGCCGACCAGGCCGCCAATCGTCAAGGTACTTAAAACGTTAGCAAGCGTGGGTTTCATGGCTGGGCTCCGGGGGTCAAGGTTGTACGGGCGGTGCAAAAGGCATGGCGAGCAGCACACGCGCTTCATGCATGCTGTGGTTGATGAGTTGGCGTTTTTCGCCGGGGGCAAAGCAGCAGGAGTCAAACGCGCGCAGCAGCTCGCGCCGCGTGCTGCCGTCGGGCAACTCGCCCACCAGGGTGAGCTCGCCTTGCAGCACGACGTAGTGTTTTTCGATCGGTGACGCGTCCAGCCCCGTGTAGCCACCGGGCGCGATGATGCTCATGCCCAGCCACAGCTGCTCGGCCGGCCCGGCCTCGCGGCCTTGCAGACGCAGGCAGCTCATGTCGAAGTGATTCGGCGCTTCGTAGCGTGGCGCCTGGTCGATGCG
>JANMMH010000655.1:0-9263 GCA_031373055.1 Rubrivivax sp.
GGCGACTCGCTGCTGACCATCATCAACGACATCCTCGACTTCTCGAAGATCGAGGCCGGGCGCATGGACATCGAGCACCAGCCATTCGACCTGCGCGAATGCGTGGAAAGCGCGATGGACTTGATGGCGTCGCGCGCTGCCGAGAAGCACCTCGACATTGCCTACCTCTTTGAAGGCGACGTGCCGCCGGCGATTCAAGGCGACGTGACGCGCCTGCGCCAGATCTTGCTCAACCTCTTGAGCAACGCCGTCAAGTTCACCGAGAAGGGTGAAGTCGTGCTAACCGTGCAAGCGAGCGGTGAGCAAATCAACTTCACGGTGCGCGACACCGGCATTGGTCTCAGCGAAGTCGGCAAGAGCCGCATGTTCCAGAAGTTCAGCCAGGCCGACAGCACCACGACCCGCAAGTACGGCGGCACGGGCCTCGGCCTGGCCATCAGCAAGCTGCTGGCCGAGCTGATGGGCGGCACGATGTGGGTAGAAAGCGCAGGCGCGGGCCAGGGCAGCAGCTTCCACTTCACCATTCAGGCCAAAGCCGCCGAGCTGCCGCAGGGCCACCGCCGCGACTACATCGGCGCGCAGCCGGCACTCAAAGGCAAACGCCTGCTGGTGGTGGACGACAACGCCACCAACCGCAAGATCCTGGCGCTGCAAACCGCCAAGTGGGGCATGGTGGTGCACGACACCGAGTTCCCCGCGCAGGCACTCGTGATGCTCAAGGCGCAAGCCTACGACCTGGCCATCATCGACATGCACATGCCGGCCATGGACGGCACGATGCTGGCGCAGGCCATCCGCGACGCCGGCCACACGCTGCCGCTGGTGCTGTTCAGCAGCCTGGGCCGCAAGGAAGCCAGCGACAGCGCCTTCGCCGCCACGCTGGCCAAACCCCTGCGCCAAAGCCAGCTCTTCGACACGCTGGTGAGCCTCTTGGCCCACGACGCAGCGCCCAAGCCAGCCGCCGCCCCGGCCAAGCCACGCATGGACGCCGAGATGGCCAAACGCCACCCCTTACGTATCTTGTTAGCCGAAGACAACGTCGTGAACCAGAAGCTCGCCATGCGGCTCTTGCAGCAGATGGGCTACCGCGCGGACCTGGCATCCAACGGCATCGAAGCCATCGAGTGCGTGGCGCGCCAGACCTACGACGTGGTGCTGATGGACGTGCAGATGCCTGAGATGGATGGCCTGGAAGCCAGCCGCCAAATAACGTCCAAGTGGAAAGCACACGAGAGGCCCCGCATCGTGGCCATGACGGCCAACGCCATGCAGGGCGACCGCGAGGCATGCCTGGCGGCGGGCATGGACGACTATGTGACCAAGCCCATCCGTGTGGATGCGCTGGTGGCGGCGCTGATGCTGGCGCAAGCCAGTGGGAGCACGAGCTGATGGCCTTGCGTATCTCGGCACAAATCGCGCTGCACGGTCCCGCTTCATGCGGATTTGCCTTCAAGCAGATGAGACTGGCGCGGCGAGATATGCGCGTGCAACTCGTGGATGAGCCAACCATGTTGCTGCAAAGCCGAGGCCAGCCCAGCCTCGGCTTTGCCGCTGCGGCGCAACCACCTCGCCCAAGCGCAGGCCAGCGCTCACCCCAAATGGCCACCGTCTTATGCGAACGAATGCAAGCGCGAGAGGCGGATGGAAGCGGCGCGCGGAATCACGTTTACAGATCGGGAGTTGGAGTTCGAGGGTGTGAACGTCGAGGCTCTAGGCCGCAAGGGCTAAGAGCGCGCGCGCCATGGTGCGCCAGCTCAGCCGCTGCGGCCGATGTTCGCGGCGCTGGCCAACCGAGCCAAAGGCAGGATCAGCTGCCGAGGCGCCAGGCCATAGTGCTCAAAGCCGAGGTGCTTGTAGAAGCGCTCGGCCTTGGCATCGATGGCGTCGACAACCAAGGCGAAGACCGCTACCTCGGAAGCCAGTGCGCGCAAGCCAGCATCGGCCAACAACGCAGCACCGAGCTGGCGGCCCTGGTACGCCTGGTCCACGGCCAGCCTGCCCACCCGCGCTATAGGCACCGAGGGGTAGCGCGGCAACCGCTTGGCCAGGGCCTGCGGCAGGTCGGTCAAGAGCACACCGCCTGCCGCCAGGGTGTAGTAGCCGGCTACTTTGCGGGCCGCGCTGCCAGGCTCGGTGGCCACAACCGTTGCGTTCTCGATGGCGACAAAGCACGCACTGGCACGTCTGCGCACGTCCTGGCTGGCCAGGCTGCGCAAGTAAGCGCCCAGCGCTTCAACACCGCAGCGAAAGCCCTCCCGGTCATGCGCCGCGCTGAGGACCTCCAGCCGAAACGTCGCCCTCACTTGGCCGGGCGGATCAGGCGCTTGTGCGCCTGCAGGGCGCGCTTCATTGCCGGCGCCAGCGCCGGCGGGGCTAGCAATGCCTGGGCAAAGCGGTTTTGGTCGGCCACCGACAAACGGATGATGTGCGCTTGCTCGATGGTCCGATGCGCATCGGCCAGCGCCGCCGCCACCATGAATTCGCTCAGACTGCGGCCCTGGATTTCGGCAGCCCGGCGCACCACAGCCAATGCTTCGGGCGCGATGCGTGATTCAACACGTGCTGTGCGGGGGGACTCTGTGATGGACGACATGGCCGCTTTTCCTTTCCGGGCAATGTACGGCTTGCCGCCGTACAGCGTCAAACCAGACACCGCCGACAACGTGCAACGCAGGCGCGAAGCCTGCTTTGCCGCAGGCGTAGACGACAACGTGACCAAGCCGATCCGGGTGGATGCATTGGTCGAAGCGCTGATGCGCAGCAAGGCCAGCAATGTCACTTGATCCAATGCAAACCCCAGGCAGCGCGGATGCGCCGGCGTCGGTGGCGATGTCGCCCAAAGACTGGGACGCCGATACCCGCGCCCATGTGCGCGCCATGCAGTTCCAGGTGCTCACCACCAACACGCGGCGCGACTTGTTCCTCTTCGTGGTCGGCGTTGGGATACTCGGTGCTGCATTGCACCAGCTTGGCGGCGCACCAGGATTCGTGTTGTGGGCGGCAGCGCAGGCGGCCCTGATGGTGGGCTACTTCGCCATCTTGTCACCGCGCCTGCAAACCTGGGCGCGCAGTGGGCAACTGCCGCGTGCCATGCGATGGCAGACCATGTTCGACGCCTGCTGGGGTTGCGTATGGGGTGTGTCGGCCCCGCTCTTCTTCGGCGCGGAGACCGAGCGGTTGATGGTGCTGACCACAGCGGTGGCGATCAACGTCATGGCGGTGACGATGGCTACGGCGATCTATCTGCCCAGCATGGCGGCGCTGGCGGCAACGCTGATGCTGCCTTTCATCGCCGTCGCCGTGTGGACGGGTGGTGTGTTGCCTTGGCTGGCGGCTGGCGCGGTACTGCTCTTCGCCGCCGTCGTGCTGGAAAACGCGCTGCGCTACCACCACGCGCTGGTCGACTCGATCGCCGCGCGCTTCGAGAACTGGCGCCTGTTTGAGCAAGCGCAGCAAGCGCGCGCCGTGGCCGAGGCGGCCAACCAGGCCAAGAGCAGCTTCCTGGCGACGATGAGTCACGAGATCCGCACGCCGATGAACGGCGTCATCGGCATGAGCGGCGTGCTGCTGGATACGCCCCTCACCGACGACCAGCGCGACATCGCACGCACCATCCGCGACAGTGGCGAATCGCTGCTGACGATCATCAACGACATCCTTGATTTCTCGAAGATCGAGGCCGGCAAGCTGGAGGTCGAACGGCAGCCTTTTGTGCTGCACGATTGCGTGAACTCGGCGCTTGAACTGGTGCGCCACCGCGCCGGAGAGAAGGGCCTGACGCTGGTGGTAGACATCGCGCCCGAGGTGCCGCGCACGGTGCTGGGCGACAGCACGCGGCTGCGCCAGATCCTGCTCAACCTCATGAGCAATGCGCTGAAGTTCACCGCGAAGGGCGAGGTGCGGTTGAAGGTTGGCAAGGGCGATAACGACGAGCTGCACTTCGCGGTGAAGGACAGTGGTATCGGCCTCAGCTCCGCCGGCATGGCCAAACTCTTCCAGAGCTTCAGCCAGGCTGAGGCCAGCACCACGCGCCAGTACGGTGGCACCGGCCTGGGCCTGGTCATCAGCAAGCGGCTGGCCGAGATCATGGGCGGCAGCATGACGGCCGAGAGCGAAGGACAAGGCATGGGCTGCACCTTTCGCTTCCACATCCGCGCCGAGGCGGTGGCCGCCACCAATGAGTCGGCAAAGACCAGTGCCAAAGTGGCGCTGGATCCGCAGATGGCGACGCACTACCCGCTGCGCATCCTGCTCGCCGAAGACAACCTTGTGAACCAGAAAATCGAGCTGCGCTTGCTCAGCCAGAGGGGTTACAGCGCCGAGGTGGTGGCCAACGGCCAGCTGGCGCTGGATCGCATCGCTGAGCGCACCTACGACGTGGTGCTGATGGACGTGCAGATGCCCGAGATGGACGGCCTGGAGGCGAGCCGCCGCGTCACGTCGCGTTGGCCGCTAGCAAGTGAGCGGCCGCGCATCATCGCGATGACCGCCAACGCCATGCAAGGTGACCGCGAAGCCTGCCTGGCCGCGGGCATGGACGACTACGTGACCAAGCCGATCCGGGTGGACTCGTTGGTGCAAGCGCTGCTGCGCGTGGCGGCACGGCCATGAAGTCGCAAGAACTACAGACCATCCACTCACTTGCCTGGGCCGGCCAGCACGACAAGGCCATGGCGCTGGCCACCACCGCGTTGGCGGCACCGCAGCTCCACAGCGCCGAGCGCTTCGCGCTGCTCGACGCGCGCGCGGCATCGCTCATCGCCTCGGGGCGCTTTGGCGATGCACAGGGTGATGTCGCAACCATGCTCACGCTGGCCGGCGAGCGCGCGCCCTTCGCGCTTCGTGTGCAGGCGCTGCACCGCCATGCGCTCGTGCTGATGCGCCTGGGCCAAGGCGCGGCGGCGTTGGCAGCGGCGCAGTCGGCGCTGGCGCTGGTGCAGCCGCAAACGCAAACGAAGAAGCGCGGCGACACCACCGTGCAAGCCCTGCTCGCGCCCAGCCTGCTGTGCCTGGCCGAAGCGCAGCTGCGCTCGGCCTTGCCCGAAGCGGCCACCACCAGCGCTGTGCAAGCCGTTGCGCTGTTCGCAGCCGCGGGCGACGCAGTAGGCGAGGCGCGCGCGCACTGGATCCTCGCCTTCGCGCAGACGCGCCTGTCGCACAACGAAGCCTCGCGCAGCTCCGCTTTGCGTGCGGTGGCACTGGCGCGCCAGGCCGGCGACGACTACGGCCTGGCCAACGCGCTAAATGTGCTGAGCTTCAGCTGCGCAGATATCGCCGAACGCCTGGCGTTGCTGCAGCAGGCGGCCGCAGCGTTCGAGCGTTGTGGCCATGCCTTCGGCCGCGCGCAGGTGGTGGGCAATGTGTCGCTGGCGATGGCCGATCTGGGCCTGTACCGCAGCGCCTGCCGGATCGGCGAAGAGTGCATCGCGCTGTGTGAAGCGATGGCGGTGCGCATGAACCAGGCGCTGGAAATCGGTGCCGTGATGATGTGGAAGATCACGCTCGGTGAACTGGCCAGCGTGCGCCAGCGCTGGGCCGCATACGACGCGCTGGTCAGCACACTGAACGAAGACAACACGCGCACCAACCGCGAGCTGGTCGCCGCCACGTTGTTGCAGGCCGAAGGCGACCTTGCTGGCGCAGCGCAAGGCCTGCGCCGCCTGTTGCGCCGCGTGCGCGCAGACAACCCCAGCTTCGAGCTGTACGTGCTGATCCCGCTGGCCAAGCTGCAACTGCTGCAAGGTGACGCCGCGGCCGCCCTGCGCAGCGCCCGCCGCGGCATCACGCTGCAGCGCCAGCACGGATTCGCGCGGACCGGCTTCGGCCAGAGCCAGGACATCTGGTGGTGGCACCACCGCGCGCTGCTGGCTAACGGCCAACATGAGCCGGCTTGGGCTGCGCTGCAAGAAGCCCATGCGCTGCTGCTGCAGGCGGTGGCCCATGTGCGCGACGAAGGCCTGCGCCGCAGCTACCTCAACAAGGTGGAGGTCAACCGCGAGATCGTGGCGGCCTGGCTGCGCGAATCTGCGCAACGCGGCCTGCCAAAGGCGCAACGGCTGGCGCATCTGGCCTTGCCCAGCAGCCTGGGTGAACCGTTCCAGCGCCTGGTCGACACCGGCAAGCGCTTGAACCAGCTGCGCGACGCGCAGGTGCTGCATGACTTCCTGATCGACGAGGTGACCGAGCTCAGCGGCGCCGAACGCGTGCTGCTGGTGCTCGAAGCGCAAGGCGGCCCGCACATCGCCGGCGCGCTGTTGCCGCGCGGCGAAGATGCGCAGGCACTGCTGCGCGCCATCGCGCCGTGGTTGGACGAAGCACGCAGCAGCCACGCGGTGCGTCTGCGCCACGGCCCCGAAGATGTGGCCGCCATCGATCAACGCTCCTGCCTGGTCGCACCCCTGGTGGCGCAAGGCCAGCTGCTGGGCTTTGTCTACGCCGACATCGAAGGCGCCTTCGGCCGCTTCAGCGAAGCCGACCGCGACCTGCTGGCGATGCTCGCCTCACAAGCCGCCGTGGCGATAGTCAACGTGCAGTGGGCGCGCGGCCTGGAAACCCAAGTCGCCGCACGCACGCACGAACTCAGCGGCGCGTTGGCGCAGCAGACCGCGCTGACCGAAGTGCTCAAGCTCATCAGCCGCTCGGCCTTTGAGCTCGACGTCGTGCTGCAGACCTTGACGACCCACGCCACGCGTTTGTGCGAGGCCGATTTCGGCGCTTTCTTCCAGCCCGACGGCACGGGCAACTTCAACGTCACGGCGCAGTTCAACATGCCGCCGGAGTTTCTCGCCGCGCTGAATGCCAAGCCCATCCGCGCAGGCGACGGCTCGCTCACCGGGCGCGTGCTGCAGGAGCGGCGCGTGCTGCAGATCGAGAACCTGCACACCGATCGCGGCTACCGGCACGACCTGGCGCAGGTGGCGAGTTTTTCCACCATGCTCAGCGTGCCCTTGCTGAAGGACGGCGAGCCGGTGCTGGTGCTGAACGTCGCACGGCTGGGCCAAGCGCGCGCCTTCACCGAGCAGCAGGTCGATCTGCTCACGGCGTTCGCTGACCAGGCGGCGATTGCCATCGAGAACATGCGCCTCTTCAACGAGACCAAAGAAGCCCTTGCGCAGCAGACGGCCACGGCCGAGGTGCTGGCCGTCATCAGCAGTTCGGTGGCCGACGCCAGGCCGGTATTCCAGAAGATCCTCGAAAGTGGTGGTCGGCTCTTCGAGCGCAGTCTGGTATCGCTGGGCCTGCTGGGCGACGACGGCCTCATCCACCTGACGCTGCCGGCCTACGCGATGAGCCATGCCAACCCCGCCCAGCGCAAGGTGGCCGAGATGACGCAGGCGATGCACCCACGGCCCGCGCGCGACTCGATCTACGGCTACGCCATGCACCGGCGTGAAGTGCTGAACTACCCCGACGTGCAGCACGGCGCAGGCGTGCCCCGGGGCCTGCGCGAGAGCACCACCTGGGTCGGCAACAACGCGGCGCTGTACGCACCCTTGATGTGGGAAGGCAGGGCCATCGGGGCACTCAACGTCTCGCGCTTCCCGGCCGCACCGTTCAGCGACAACGACGTCGCGCTGCTGAAAACGTTCGCCGACCAGGCCGTCATCGCGATCCAGAACGCGCGGCTCTTCAACGACACGCAAGAGGCACTCGAGCGCCAGACGGCCACGGCCGACATCCTGCGCGTCATCAGTGAATCGCCCACCGATGTGCAGCCGGTGTTCGATGCCATTGCCGCCAGCGGCGTGCGGCTGTTCAAAGACGCCGCCGTGGCCGTCAGCCGGGCGCAGGGCGATCAGGTTGTGTCGGTAGCGATTGCCGAGCGCGACCCGCAGCGCGCCGAACGCTGGCGCAGCGTGTTTCCGTTTCCGCTGCAGCGCGACTACGTCCACGGCGCCGCGATGCTCGACTGCCGCGTCGTGGACATCGCTGACGTGCTGGACACCGGCGGCCAGTTCGAAGCCGGCAAGCGCAACCTGGCGCCGGCCGGCTACCGCGCGATGACTGTCGTGCCCATGGTGCGCGACGCGCTGGCCATCGGTGCCATCGCCGTGGTGCGCACGACGCCCGGCTTGCTCTCGGACAAGCAGATCGACTTGCTGCAAACCTTCGCTGGCCAGGCGGTGATTGCGATCGAAAACGTGCGCCTCTTCAACGAGACCAAAGAAGCGCTGGAACAGCAGCGCGTCTCGGGCGACGTGCTCAAGGTCATCAGCCATTCGGTGGCCGACACCGCGCCGGTGTTCGATGCCATCAGCAAGGCCTGCCAGCAGCTCTTCAGCGGCGACCAGGTGGTGATCTCGCTGGTGCGTGAAGACGGGCAGGTCTGGCACGCGGCGTTTGCCGGCGATGTCAGCCCCGATGTCGCGGCAGCGCAGCTCGCGCGGCTGGACCAGGGCTTCCCGCGGCCGCTGGCGCAGTCGTACCAGTCCTACCCGATCCGCAAGCGGCGCGTCATCCACAACCCCGACATCGTCCACGGCGAGAACGTGCCCGAATCGATGCGCCAGATCGGCCGCGATCTCGGCAACTTCTCGTTGCTGATTGCGCCGATGCTGTGGCAGCAGCAGCAGGGTATCGGCACCGTACACATCGTGCGCATGCCGCCGCAGCCCTTCTCCGAGAAGGAGTCGGCGTTGCTGGCATCGTTTGCCGACCAGGCGGTGATCGCGATCCAGAACGCGCGGCTGTTCAAGGAAGCGCAAGAAGCGCGCTCTGCAGCTGAAGCCGCCAACGAGGCCAAGAGCAGCTTCCTGGCGACCATGAGCCACGAGATCCGCACGCCGATGAACGGCATCATCGGCATGAGTGGGCTGCTGCTGGACACGACACTCGACGAGGAACAGCGCGACTTCGCGCGCACGGTGCGCGACAGTGGTGAGAGCCTGCTGACCATCATCAACGACATCCTCGACTTCTCGAAGATCGAGGCCGGCAAGCTCGATGTGGAGAGCGCGCCCTTTGTGCTGCGCGAATGCGTGGGCTCGGCGGTGGAGCTGGTGCGGCACAAGGCGACCGAGAAGAAGCTGTCGCTGGTGGTAGCCATCGCCGACGACGTGTCGCACACGGTCAAGGGCGACAGCACGCGGCTGCGTCAGATTCTCTTGAACCTGCTGAGCAACGCGCTCAAGTTCACCGAGGCCGGTGAGGTCAAGCTAACGCTGGAAGCACGCGGCGGCGAGCTGCACTTCGCCGTCAAGGACAGCGGCATCGGCCTCACGCCCGAAGGCATAGCCAAGCTCTTCCAGAGCTTCAGCCAGGCC
>JANMMH010000681.1:0-6303 GCA_031373055.1 Rubrivivax sp.
CACACGCAGGTAGGCGTAGAGCCCCAGGAAGCTGGCGACGAGGCCGGCGACGGCGTAGCCGACATGGCCGGCCGCGATGAGGTTCTTGAAGATCAGAAACTTCGCGACGAAGCCGGGCAGGGGCGGCAGGCCGGCCAGCGACAGCATGGCGATGGCGATCAACAGCGCGGCAACGGGCGCGCGCTGGTAGAGGCCTTGCATGCTGCCGGCGTGGCTGTCGGCCTGACCAGGACCTCCGAGGCGGTCGCGCTGCAGGTCGTCGGTGTGGGCCGGCAAGGCGGCCAGCGCCAGCAGGTTCATCAAGCCATAGGCCAGCAGGTAGAACACCAGCGCTTGCGTGCGCAGCGCGGGCGCACCCAGGAAGACCAGGAACAGGTAGCCGGCATGCGCAATCGAGCTGTAGGCGAGCAGCCGGCGCAGGCTGGTCTGGCGCATCGCCGCCAGGTTGCCCCAGACGATGGACGTTAGCGGCAGCAGCGCCACCAGCTCCAGCATCGGCGAGGCCAGCGTGGCGCCGGCGAAGAGCCGCGCGGCGGCCAGCAGCACGGCCGCCTTGACGACGCTGGCCATGAAGGCCGTTACCGGCACGCTGGCGGCTTCGTAAGCGTCTGGCGCCCAGCCGTGGAAGGGTGCGATGGCGGCCTTGAGGAACAAGGCGGCGACGATGAGCACGGCGGCGGTGCGCGCCAGCGTATCGCCCGCGGCCAGCGCGTGGGCAAAGCCGTCGATGGCCAGCGAACCGGTGGCGCCGTAAAGCAGCGACGCGCCCATCAAGAGCATGGCGGTGGCGGTGCCGCCGAGCACCAGGTACTTCAGCGCCGCTTCCGCAGCCTGCGGCCGCCGCCAGGCCAGCAGCACCAGCACGTAGAGCGGCAGCGACATGATTTCCAAGCCGAGCAAGAGCGTGAGAAAGCTGTCGGCTGAAGGCAGCAGGCAGGCGCCGTACAGCGACGACAACAGAAGCACCGGGAACTCGTCGCCGTCGAATTCGCCCTGCGCCATCAGCAGCACAGGCAGCGCCAGCGCCAGCAGCAGCGCCTTGGCTAACAACACAGGTGTGCTGACCGACAAATGCCCGGGGAAGGCCACGGCGGCGTAACCCCGTTGCGCGAGCCATGCCGCGCACAAGGCCGCTGCGGCCACGCTCAGCAGCGCCACCGCGAGCGCAGCGCGCTGGCCCCGCCCGCTGACGCGCAGCACCAGCAGCAGCACGATGCCGGCCAGCAGCGCGTGCTCGGGCGCCATGGCGATGAGTGCGGTGGGCAGCTTCATGGTTTCGCCTGCGGCAAGCGCGAGGTCAGCACACGCTGCTGATAGTCCTTGGCCGCGAGCTCGGTCTTGCGCAGCGGCTCGTCGGGCGCCAGGCCCAGCGCGAAGATGGCGGCGATGATGACGGCGAGGATCGACGCTTCACGCGCGTTCAAGTCCGCCAGCGGCTGATGCGGCGCCTTGGCCGGCCCGAAGAGCAGGGCCTGCGCCAGGCGCAGCATGTACAGGGCGCCGAGCACCACGCCCGAGACCGCCGCCACCGCCGCCACCAGCGGCAGCTCCTGCCCCGCCAGGTGCGCTGCCCAGGCCGATTTGAAGACGCCCAGCAGCACCAGGAACTCGCCACTGAAACCACTGGTGGTGGGCAGGCCCACGGCGGCTAGCGTGAGGATCAGGAACGCGACCGAGAAGCGCGGCAGCAGCCGCGCCAGGCCGCCGTAGTCGGCAAGCTCACGCGTGTGGCAGCGCTCGTAAATCATGCCCACCATCAAGAACAAGCCGGCGGCCACCAGGCCGTGGCTGACCATCTGAAGGATGGCACCTTGCACGCCGATGAGCTCCAGGCTCAAGAGGCCCAGCATGACGTAGCCCAGGTGGCTGATCGACGAGTAGGCAATGATCTTCTTGATGTCGCTCTGCACCAGCGCCAGGCAGGCGCCATAGACGATGCTCACCGCCGCCAGCACGGTCAACAAGGGCGTTAGCACCAGCGTGGCGTCGGGGAAGAGCGGGAAGCCGAGCTTCATGAAGCCGTAGGTGCCCATCTTCAAGAGCACGCCGGCGAGGATCACCGAGCCGGCGGTGGGCGCTTGCACGTGGGCGTCGGGCAGCCAGGTGTGCAGCGGCACCATGGGCACTTTGATGGCAGAGCTCCGCGCGAAGGCGCCCAGCAGCCAGGTCTGCGTGGGCAGCGGCAAACGCGACTGCAACAAGTCGGCGATGGCGAACGAGGTGATGCCACCCGCGCCTTGCAGCGAGACCACCAGCACGATCAGCGCGGCCAGCATCAAGATGCTGCCCAGGGCGGTGTAGAGCACGAACTTGAAGGTCGCGTAGATGCGCTGCGCGCCGCCCCAGATGCCGATCATGAAGAACATCGGGATGAGCATGGTTTCCCAGAACACGTAGAACAAAAACAGGTCCTGCGCCAGCAAGGTGCCCAGCATGGCGAACTGGATAAGCATGACCATGGCGTAGAAGAGCCTGCGGTCTTTGGTGATGGCACTGAACGAGCCGGCCACCACCAGCGGGCCGAGCAGGGCGGTGAGCAGCACCAGCAGCACATTGGTTCCGTCCAGGCCGATCTGGTAGGCCACACCCCAGGCGTCGATCCAGGGCACGCGGGTCTCGAATTGCAGGCCAGCCACCGTGGCATCAAAGCGTGTGTAGAGCCAGGCCGCGAGCGCCAGCAGCAACAGCATCAGCCACAGGGCGACCATGCCGGCGGCGGCCGCGCGGCGTGTGGGCAACAGCGCCAGCAGCGCTAGTCCCGCCACGGGCAACCACAGCAGCAGGTTGAGCAGCGCCGCGTCAGACATGGCGCCAGCTCCACCACAGCGCACCACTCAGGCCGGCCAGCACCAGCCAGACATAACGCTGCAAACGACCTGACTGCACACGCGCCAGCAGGGCCGCGCTGGCACGCCCGAAAGCCGCCAGGCTGTGCAGCGTGCCGTCGAGCAGCCAGCGGTCGCTCGCGCGCAGGAACACACGCTCGGACAGCCACGTCAGCGGCTGGCCCAGGCAGCGCATGTAGAGCTCGTCGACGTAGTACTTGTGGCTGAGCCAGCGATGCGCCAGCGCTAGCCGCGCTTGGTATGCGGCGGCGCGCGCGAGCCCTGCGCCATAGAGCCAGCGCGCGGCCAGCCACCCCGCTAACGCCAAAGCGACGGATACTGCCAACAGGGGTGTCTCGAAGCCCTGCAGCTGCGCGTGCAGCGGTGGCAGCGGCCACTGCGGCTCCAGGAAATGCGGCACGGCGATGAAGCCGCCGACGGCCGAGGCCAGCGCCAGCAGCACCAGGCCGGACGTCATCGTCCAAGGCGACTCGTGCACATGGGCTTGGACCTCGCTGGCCACGCGCGAGCGGCCAAGGAAGGCCAGGTACAGCAACCTGAACATGTAGAAGGCCGTCATCAGCGCCGTGGCCGCCGCCACGGCCCACAACCACGGCGAGCCACCGCGTGTGCTGGCAAACGCGAACCACAGGATCTCGTCCTTGGAGAAGAACCCCGCCAGCGGCGGAATACCGGCAATCGCCGCCGTGGCCACGGCAAAGGTGACGAAGGTGATGGGCAGGCGCCGCGCCAGGCCGCCCATCTTGCGCAGGTCTTGCTCGCCCGAGAGCGCGTGGATCACGCTGCCGGCGCCGAGGAACAGGCAGGCTTTGAAGAAGGCGTGCGTGACGAGGTGGAAGATGGCCACGCCATAGGCCCCCACGCCCAGTGCCAGGAACATGAAGCCGAGCTGCGAGACGGTGGAATACGCCAGCACCTTCTTGATGTCGGTCTGCACCAGCGCCACGGTGGCGGCGAAGAAGGCCGTGGCCAGTCCCACGACGGCGATCACCGCCGAGGCCTCGGGCGCTTGCATGTAGATGCCCGACAAGCGCGCCACCAGGTAGACGCCTGCGGTGACCATGGTCGCGGCGTGGATCAGCGCCGACACCGGTGTCGGCCCGGCCATGGCGTCGGGCAGCCACACGTGCAGGGGGATCTGCGCCGACTTGCCGCTGGCGCCGACGAAGAGCAGCAGACCCACCAGGCTGGCCGAGAGTGCGGGCACGGGGCCGGCGGCGAAGGCGGCGTTGATGCGGTCCATCTCCAGCGTGCCCAGGGCCTGGAAGAGCAGGAACATGCCCAGCAGAAAGCCGGCGTCGCCGATGCGGTTGGTGATGAAGGCCTTCTTGCCCGCGCTGGCGTTGGCATGGTCGTCAAACCAGAAACCGATGAGCAGGTAAGACGCCAGGCCGACACCTTCCCAACCCACGAAGAGCAGCAGCAGCGAGCGCCCGAGCACCAGCACGAGCATGAAGAAGAGGAAGAGGTTGAGGTAGGCGAAGAAGCGGCCATAGCTCTTGTCGTGCGCCATGTAGCCCACGGAGTAGACGTGGATCAGCGAGCCCACGCCGGTGACCACCAGCGCCATCACCGCGCTCAGGCGGTCGAAATAGAAGCTGATCTCGAAGACGCTGTCGCCGATTAGGGCCCAGCGGTAGACGGGCTCGACGATGGGATCAAAGCCACGCGTGCGCAGCGACCAGCAAGCGGCCAGGCTGGCGGCAAAGGCCAGCAGCGGTAGCCCGCAGCCGACCACGGTGACGAAACGCTTGCCCACAAGTTCGCCACCGAGCCGCGTGGCGAGCACCCCGTTGAGCACAAAGCCCAGCAGCGGCAGCATCACGATGAGCGTTAGCACGCCAGGCATCAGCGTCAACCCTTGAGCTCGTTGTAGGCGTCGCTGTCCAGCGTGCGCCGCGCCCGCACCAGCAGCAGCACGATGGGTATGGCCAGTGCAATCTCAGCCGTAGCCACGACGAACACGAGGAACACCAGCACCGCGCCGGCCATGGTGTCGGTCTGCTGCGCGAAGGTGACCAGGCTGAGGTTGACGCCGTTGAGCATGAGCTCCATGCACATCAGCATCACCAGCGCGTTGCGCCGTATCACCACGCCAAGCAGGCCCAGCGCAAAGAGCGCGAGTGCGACGCCGAGCAGGAACTGGGTCTTATCCATGGCGTTTGCCCCGCGTGATGCGCACCAGCGCAAGTGCCGCCACCACCACCACCAGCAAGAGCACCGAGCTCAGCTCGAAGTGCAGCCAGTACACGCTGAGCAGGGTCTGGGCAAAGCGCGCGACATCGAAGGGCGCGCCGGTGCTGTCGCCCGTGGCGGGAGGCAGCTCGTGCCAGACGGTGGCCAGCAGTGCCGCCAGCAAGAACAGCGCGAGCGCCAGGCCCAGCGGCCAGCGCCGCGCGTAGACCTTGGCGCTGGCCTCCCGAAGGTCCAGCAGCATGATGGCGTAGACCATGAAGACCATCACCGCGCCGACGTAGATCAGCACCTGGAAGGCGGCGACGAAGTGCACGCCCAGCAGCGCGTAGATGGCGCCCAGGCAGACCATGGTGAAGATCAACGCCATTGCGACCCGCATGGGTTGGTGGACGATGAGCATGGTCACCGCGCCGGCCAGTGCTGCCAGGCCCAGGGCCAGCAGCAGCAGTACTTCCAGGTTGAGCAGCAGGAAGTCCATCAGGCGTGGCCTCGCGGTGGCGCGGCGGATTCGGTGTCCGCCGGGTAGCGCTTGGCAGCATTGCGCGCGGGCTGCCAGTGCAGCATCTCGTCGAGCGTGAGCCACATCTGCGTGCGGTCATCGCTGGGCAGGCCCGGCACTTCCTTGGCCATGCGGATGGCGTCTTCGGGGCAGGCCTCGACGCACAGGCCGCAGAAGATGCAGCGCGAATAGTCGATCTCGAAGCGCACCGGGAAGCGCGGGTGCGCCGCATCGCTCGCGTCGAAGCCCGCTTCGATCTCGATGACCTTGGCGGGGCACACGGTGGCGCACAGGTTGCACGCCACGCATTGCGGCTTGCCGTTTTCGCGCTGCACCAGCACATGCTTGCCGCGGTTACGCGGCGCGTAGTCCCAGCGTGTTTCTTCGGGGTAGTAGGTCGTGAGCGCGCCTTTGTGCCCCGTCATCCAGCGCGCCATGTTGCGCAGGAAGACGCCACTGGTCAGCGCCAGGCCACGCAGGATCTCTGGCAGATAAGCGCGCTCCCACAGCGACAGCTTCGGCTCGTTCCAGTAGCGCTTGCGCGGCTTGAGGGTGTAGGGCGCCTTCACCAAAGCGCTCCGGTCTGCACGGCGCGCCACAGCACGGTGAGCGTGAGATTGACCAGCGCCAGCGGCAGCATGAACTTCCACGCGAAGGCCAACAGCTGGTCGTAGCGAAAGCGCGGCAGCGACCAGCGCACGAGGATCTGAAAACTGCACACCAGCATGATCTTGATCAGGAAGACCAGCAGCTGCGTGAGCA
>JANMMH010000736.1:0-16294 GCA_031373055.1 Rubrivivax sp.
CCGAGGCTCGGCCAGCGGTTCTGGCTGCGCGCCTGCAGGCCTTCATACAGCTCCACCTGCGTGGCTAACAGATTGGGCGTGTAACGTGCCGCATCGTCAACGCATTCCACTTGATGCGGGCGGCCGTGACGTGACGCGCCTTGACATGGCCGTAGCCGCGCATGTCTTCGGGCACGCGCGCGATCTCGGCGGCCAAATCCAGCTTGGCGACGGACAAGGTGCGCAGCAGCTCGTCGATGCAGGCGCGGTACTCGCCGATCAAGGCGCGCTCCATACGCCGCTCGTCGCTGTAGCCAAAGATGTCGAAGGCCCCTCCACGCAGGCCCTTCATCTTGGCCAACACGCCAAAGGCGGGGCGTATCCAGCCACCGAAGGGCCGCTTCATCAGTTCACCTTTGTCGTTCTTGCTCGCGAACAAGGGCGGTGCGAGGTGGTGCACGATCTTCACGTCACCTTCGAACATGCCGGCGATCTTGTTGGTGAAGGCGGCATCGGTGTGCAGCCGCGCCACCTCGTACTCATCTTTGTAGGCCATCAGCTTGAAGAGGTAGCGCGCCACCGCTTCGGTGAGCTTGGTGCCGGCGCCGTGCTGGCTCTCTGCCGCGCGAACCTTTTCCACAAACGCTTGGTACTCGGCCGCGTAGGCCCCGTTCTGGTAGGACGTTAGGAAGTCCACCCGCTTGGCCAACATCTCGGCCAGCGAGGGCTTCTTCACGAACTGGATCACCTGCTGCGCGGCGTACAACGCCTGCACCGCCGCCAGGTCGTGGGCGCAGCGCCGGCCCCATTCGAACGCGGCCTTGTTGTTGTCGATCTGCACGCCGTTGAGCTCCATCGCGCGCAAGATGGCCGCGTGCGAAATCGGCACACGGCCCTGCTGCCAGGCGTAGCCAAGGATCAGCGGGTTGGTGTAGATCGAGTTGCCCAGCAGCTGCGTGGCGGCGGCCTCGGCGTCAAACGCGCCCACGAGGGCCGCGCCCACGCTGGTACTGATGGCGGTCTCGCAGTTCGCGCCCGGCGCCTGCCAGTCGGGGTTCTTCACGAACGCTGCCGTTGGCGTGCCGTGCGTGTTGAGTGCCACGTAGGTGCGGCCATGCTGCATCACGCTCAGCGTGTACTTGTTGGCCGCCACGATGCTGTCGCACGCGATCACCAGATCGGCCTTGGCGGTGTCGACCTTGGTCGTGTAGATGGCCTCGGCGCGGTTGGCAATCTGGATGTGGCTCCAGGTGGCGCCGCCCTTTTGCGCCAGGCCGCCGCTGTCTTGTGTGACGACGCCTTTGCCTTCCAGGTGCGCGGCCATACCCAATAACTGCCCAATGGTGATGACACCGGTGCCGCCCACGCCCGCCACCACGATGCCCCAGGCGTTCTCGGCCAGCGGCAGCGTCGGCTCGGGGATCGGCGGCAGGGTCGACAGGTCGCCGCGCTTCTCCTTCTTCGGTTTTTTGAGCTGCCCACCTTCCACGGTGACGAAGCTCGGGCAGAAGCCTTTGACGCAGGAATAGTCCTTGTTGCAGCTGTTCTGATTGATCTGGCGCTTGCGGCCAAACTCGGTTTCCACGGGTTCGACCGAGAGGCAGTTGCTCTGCACCGAACAGTCGCCGCAGCCTTCACACACCAGCTCGTTGATCACCACGCGCTTCTCAGGGTCGACCATGGTGCCGCGCTTCCTGCGTCGGCGCTTTTCGGTGGCGCATGTCTGGTCGTAAATGATCGCAGTGGTGCCTTTGATTTCGCGGAACTCGCGCTGGATGCGGTCTAGCTCGTCGCGGTGGTGCACAGTGACGCCGCCTTCAAGCACGGCACCGTCGTACTTCTCGGGCTCGTCGGTAACGATGACCAGCCGCGCGACCCCTTCGGCCACCAGGCTCTTCATGATCTGCAAGACCGAGTGGCCTTCTGCGCGCTCACCGACCTGCTGGCCGCCGGTCATCGCCACGGCGTCGTTGTAGAGCACCTTGTAGGTGATGTTCACGCCCGCCGCGATGCTTTGGCGGATGGCCAGAAGGCCGCTGTGGAAGTAGGTGCCGTCACCGAGGTTGGCAAAGACGTGCGTGTCGGTGGTGAACGGCGACTGGCCGACCCAGGCCACGCCCTCGCCGCCCATTTGCGAGAAGGTGCTGGTGCTGCGGTCCATCCACACCGCCATGAAGTGGCAGCCGATGCCGGCCATGGCACGTGAGCCTTCAGGCACGCGCGTGCTGGTGTTGTGCGGGCAGCCGCTGCAAAACCACGGCGCACGGTCGCCGGTGTCGATCTTCAGTGTGGCGAGTTCACGCTCGCGGCCTTCAATGACCGACAGGCGTTGCGCCATGCGCGCGGCGACATCGCTGCCGTCGGGTGCCAGGCCCAGCTTCTTCAATCGCTTGGCGATGGCTTTCGCCACCAGCGCGGGGGTGAGGTCGGCCTGCGCGCGCAGCAGCCAGTTCTCACTCGGGTTGGGCATGCTCCACTCGCCGCCAGTGGCGTCACCGTCAGGCTCGTCGATCTTGCCCAGCACGTTGGGGCGCACATCGGCGCGCCAGTTGTAGAGCTCTTCTTTGACCTGGTACTCGATGACCTGGCGCTTTTCTTCGACGACCAAAATCTCCTGCAAGCCCTGCGCAAAGTCGCGCGTGATGGTGGCTTCCAACGGCCAAACGACGTTGACTTTGTGCAGGCGTATGCCAAGCGTGTGGCAGGTGTCGTCGTCCAGCCCCAGATCGGCCAAGGCCTGGCGCGTGTCGTTGTAGGCCTTGCCGCTGGCAATGATGCCGAAGCGGTCGCGGCTGCTCTGAATCACGTTGTGGTTAAGCCGGTTCGCGCGCACATAGGCCAGTGAGGCGTACCACTTGTAGTTCATCAGCCGCGCTTCTTGATCCAGCGCGCCGTCGGGCCAGCGGATGTGCAGCCCGCCCCCCGGCATGACAAAGTCTTCAGGCATGACGATCTTTACGCGATCGGGGTCCACGCTCACCGACGACGACGACTCCACCACTTCCTGGATCGTCTTCATGCCGCTCCACAGGCCCGAGAAGCGGCTCATGGCGAAGGCGTGCAAGCCCATGTCCAGAATGTCTTGCACGCTTGAAGGGAAGAACACCGGCAGCCCGCAAGCCTTGAAGATGTGGTCGCTTTGATGCGCGGCCGTGCTGCTCTTGGCCACGTGGTCGTCACCCGCGATGGCGATGACGCCGCCGTGCGGCGCGGTGCCGGCCATGTTGGCGTGTTTGAAGACGTCCGAGCAGCGGTCGACGCCGGGGCCTTTGCCGTACCAGATGCCAAACACACCGTCGTACTTCTTGCTCTGCGGGTACAGCGCGAGCTGTTGCGTGCCCCACACGGCCGTGGCCGCCAGCTCTTCGTTGACGCCGGGTTGAAACACCACATGGTGCGCGGCCAGGTGCTTTTTTGCCGCGGCGAGCGACTGGTCGTAGCTGCCCAGCGGGCTGCCGCGGTAGCCGCTGACGAAACCCGCCGTGTTGAGCCCCGCGCGCAGGTCGCGCTGGCGTTGCAGCATGGGCAAGCGCACCAGCGCGTGCACGCCGCTCATGAAGGCGCGGCCAGCGTCCAGGCTGTACTTGTCGTCGAGCGTCGCGCTCTCCAGGGCCTTGCGAATCGAGTCGGGCAGGGGCGCATTCATGGGCAGGGCTTTCCGGGTGGGGACGGTGCGGCAGTTTAGGCTGGCCGCGTTTGTAGGTGCTTTCTTTTGATGCCCTCTGCATGCTGCCTTGCGCAAGCTTTATGCTGCTTGCACCGCATGGAGGAAAGAATGGCGCTGAAAAAGCCGACATCAGGGAAAACCACCAAGCCCGAGCTGATGCCCGAAGTGGTGCCCGAGCCCGACCCGGCGGAGGCCCCGCATCCTGCTGAGCTTGACCGCTACGACGTGCTCATCCTGGGCTTGCTGCAAGCCGATGCGCGCTTGTCCAACGCCGAGCTGGCCTCACGCATTGGCCTCTCGGCCGCGCCGGCGTGGCGGCGGGTGCGCTGGCTCGAGCAGCAGGGCTACATCACCGGCTACCGCGCCGAGATTGACCGTCGCAAGATTGGCCTGGGTGTGCTGGCCTTTGTGCGCCTGGACGCCGAACGTAATAACGCCGCAGCGACGCGGGCTCTGGAAGAGCGCATCCGCGCGCTGCCCGAGGTCGTCGCCTGCCACTACATCAGCGGCACGGGCACCTTCGAGCTGCACGCCGTGGTTACCGACCTCGACGCCTTCTCACGCTGGGCCATGCAGGTGCTATTTCACTTGCCCAATGTGAAAGACATGCACACCAGCTTCTCGCTGGGCGAGGTGAAGTCGGGGGCGGCGCTGCCGCTGGGGCATTTGCGTGGCGGGCGTTGAACTCGCTTAGCCCGCCGCCGCAGCCTTGCCCGCCGTCCAGCGGTGCAACATCTCGCGCGCCGCGTTGTGCGCCGGGTCCATCGCTTGGTCGTGCCCGGCCTTCTTCGCGCACAGCTCGATGACGTAGCCATTGGGGTCGCGGAAGTAGATCGAGTCGATGAAGCCGTGGTTGGAGACACCGCGCGTCTCGATGCCCGCCGCGCGGCCTTTGGCCAGCATGGGCTGCAACACCGAGGCGTCGACTTCGAGCGCGATGTGCAGGTCAAAGTCGTGCTGCGCCTTGAACTCAAACGGCATGTCGGGCGCTTCAAAAAACGCCAGGTTCGAGCCGTCGTCAAGCTGATAAAAAGTGTGCAGCACGTGCGCCACACGCCCGGTCTTGGTTTCATTGATGGCCAAGGTGCTGACCAGCGGCAGGCCCAGAAAGTCTTCGTAAAAGGCCCGCGTCTGCTCCGAGTCGCGGCAACGGTAGGCGTTGTGGTGCAGCTTGCGGATCATGGCGGGCCCTGGTCCTTACACCGCAACCAAGGCCTGGCCCTTGAGCGACGCGCCGTAGCCGTCGATGGCGGCGTTGACGTCCTTCCAATGCGGCAAGGCCTTCATGCGGCCGAGCCAGGCTTGAACCTTGGGGAAGGCGGCGAGGTCACTGCCGGTGAGGTCAGCCAGTGCCACAAACGACGACGCGAAGTAGTCGGCGATGGTGATGGCGCTGCCGCATAGGTAGGGGCTGGCGCTCAGCCAGCGCTGGTCCATCACGGCGAGCCAGCGCTGCGCGCGCTCTTGTCCCCAGGCCAGCGTGACAGCTTGGGCTTCGTCGCCGGGGCGCTTGTGGCCGGGGAAGATTTGCGGGTAGACAAAGCCGTAAGCGAGGTCGCGGCAGAGCTGAGTGTTGACCCAGTCCATGCGCTCGTTGACACAAGCGCGTTGCTGCAAGTCTTTGGGGTAGAGCGGCGTGTCGATCTTGTCGGCCAGGTACTTCAGGATGGCCGAGCTCTCGGTCAGGCGAAAGTCACCGTCTTCCAGCGTCGGCACCAGGTGGCTGGGGTTGACGGCGTCGTAAGGCGCCTCATGGTGCTCGCCGGTGAAAAGGTTGACCACCTGCATCTCCATGGGCACCGCGTTCTCGGCGGCGAAGAGCATGACGGGGCGGCTGACGGTGGAGGCGGGGTGGTAGTAGAGCTTCATGGCAGGGGTCCGGCTTCAAAGTTCGGGGTAGCGAGCATACGCAAAACACGCCCGCCTTCTGCACTCGCCTTCTGCCGAACCCGCGCCGTCAACTGCGCCGCCACTGCCGCAGCCGTTGCAAGTCCAGCACACGCACGCCGCCGTACTCGACACGAATGGCCTGCGTGTCTTGCAGCGTGCGCAAGGCTTCATTCACACGCTGGCGCGACAAGCCCACCAGGTAGCCGAGCTCGTGCTGGGTGATGCGCAACAGCTCACCCACGCCCGGGTAGAGCACCGGGTGAAAGAGGGCGGCCAAGCTGCGCGCCACGCGCGTGTCGGGGTCGTTAATGCGGTCGATCTCGCGCGCGGCGATGAACTGGCCCAGCCGCTCGTTGATCTGGTTCATGACGTAACGGTTGAAAGGGATGCTGCGCTCCAGCAGCCACTCAAATTCTGCTATCGGCAAACCCGACACCACACTCTTGCGCAGCGGCTCGATGTTGTAGCGGTAGGCCTCGCGCTTGAGCAGCGTGCCTTCGCCAAACCAGCCACCGGCGGGCACGCCGGTGAATGTCATGGGCGCGCCCTGGCTGGCGTCATTGCTCATCTTCAAGAGGCCGTCGACCACGCCGAGCCAGAAGTTGGCCTGGCGGCCGATCTTGCAAACGAAGTCGCCCGGCTCGGCCTCCACCACTTCAAGTGCTGCCACCGCACGTTGACGTTCATCAGGTTTGAGCACGGGCAACCAGGGCACCATGTCGAGCTCGTCGTCGCGGGCGCGGCGCGCGCGCTGGCGCAGCGGTGTGGCCTGGCGCTCTAAGTAGTTCGACACGGGTGAAAGCCCTCTTGGGAATGACCCTCAAATTGTCGTTGGCATGACAACTTAACGTCAAACGACTCACTACGATCACAGTCCACACCTCGGAGACATGTGGTGCAAACGACTTTCCCCCGCCGGTTGCTTGAGCACGCGAAAACGCGACCTGATGCTGCTGCATTGCGCGAGAAGGAATACGGCATCTGGCAGACGCTCACGTGGTCGGCGCTGGCCTTGCTCACGCGTCAGCTCGCTGGTGGCCTGGCGGCGGCGGGCCTCAAGCGCGGTGACCACATCGTGGTGGTGGGCGAAAACCGGCCGCGCCTGTATGCGTCGATGCTGGCCGCGCAGTCGCTGGGCGCCATCCCCGTGCCGCTGTACCAGGACGCGGCGGCCACCGAATACACCTTCCCGATCAACAACGCCGAGGTGCGGTTTGCCATCGTCGAAGACCAGGAGCAGGTTGACAAGCTGGTTGAGCTGCGCACCAGCTGCCCGCAGCTCGAGCACATCTGGTTCGACGACCCACGTGGCCTGCGCAACTTTGATGCAAGCGGCGTCAGCTCACTCGACGCCCTGATCGACGCCGGCCGCGCGTTCAATGCCGCGCAGCCCGGCTTCTTCGACGCCGAGGTGGCCAAGGCCACGCCCGACGATGTGGCGGCGATGTTCTTCACCTCGGGCACCACGGGCAACCCCAAGGGCGTGGTGCACACGCATTTCACGCTGCTGGACCGCGCGCGCGCTGGCGCCGAATTCGACAAACTGCAAGCCACTGAGGAAGTGCTGGCGTACCTGCCGCCGGCGTGGATCGGGCAGAACATCTTCAGCTATGCGCAGTGGCTGGCCTGTGGCTACGTGGTGAACTGCCCCGAGTCGGCGGCCACGGTGATGATCGATTTGAAAGAGGTCGGCCCGACCTACTACTTCGCGCCGCCGCGTGTCTTTGAAGGCCTGCTCACCAGCGTGATCATCCGCATGGAAGACGCCAGCCGCATCAAGCGCGCGCTCTTTCACCACTTCATGAACGTGGCGCGGCGCGTGGGCCCGGCCATCATGGACGGCAAGCCGGTGGGGGCCTTTGACCGGCTGCACTACGCGCTGGGCAGCTTCTTCATTTACGGTCCCTTGCGCAACACGCTGGGCCTGTCGCGCGTGCGTGTGGCCTACACGGCAGGTGAGGCCATCGGGCCCGACCTCTTTATCTTCTACCGCTCGATTGGCGTCAACCTCAAGCAGCTTTACGGCTCGACCGAAACGGCTGTCTTCGTGTGTCTGCAGCCCGACCACGAAGCCCGCGCCGACACCGTGGGCGTGCCTATTGACGGCGTACAGATTCGCGTCAGCGACAGCGGCGAGATCCTCATCAAGTCACCCGGCTTGCTCAAGGCCTACTACAAGAACCCTGCGGCCACGGCTGAAGTGCTAAGCGCTGATGGCTGGTACAGCACGGGCGACGCGGGCTTTCTTGACGCGAGTGGCCACCTGAAGATCATCGACCGCGCGAAAGATGTCGGGCGCTTGATGGGTGGCCCCAGCAGCGGCGCCATCTTTGCGCCCAAGTACGTGGAGAACAAGCTCAAGTTCTTTCCGTACATCAAAGAGGCCGTGGCCTTTGGCGACCGGCGCGACATGGCCTGTGCCTTCATCAACATCGACTTCGACGCCGTGGGCAACTGGGCCGAGAAACGCAACCTGCCCTATGCCGGCTACACCGACCTGGCCGCCAAACCGCAGGTGCTGGACCTCATCCGCGAGTGCGTGGAGAAAGTCAACGCAGACTTGGCGTTAGACGACAAGCTGGCCGGCAGCCAGATCAGCCGCTTCTTGGTGCTGCATAAAGAGCTCGACGCCGACGACGGCGAGCTCACGCGCACGCGCAAAGTGCGCCGTGGCGCCATCGCCGACAAGTACCTGGTGTTGGTTGACGCGCTCTACGCAGGCAAGGCCGAGCAGTTCATCGAGACGGCCGTGAAGTTTGAAGATGGGCGCAGCGGCAGTGTCTCGGCGACCCTGCAGATCCTGGACGCCAAGACCTTCCCGGCCATGCAGAAGGCAGCCTGACCATGGCCGCGCGCAAGATCGGCGACGTGATCCTCGAAGTGCAGGGCATCTCGTTGGCCTTCGGTGGCGTGAAGGCGCTCAACGACATCAGCTTTGATGTGCGTGAACACGAGGTGCGCGCCATCATCGGCCCCAATGGTGCTGGCAAGAGCAGCATGCTCAACTGCATCAACGGCGTGTACACGCCGCAGCACGGCACCATCACGTTTCGCGGCAAAACCTTTAGCCACATGAACAGCCGCCAGGTCGCCGAGATGGGTGTGGCGCGCACCTTCCAGAGCCTGGCACTCTTCAAAGGCATGAGCGTGCTCGACAACATCATGACCGGGCGCAACCTGCGCATGAAGACCAACATCTTTCAGCAGGCCATCCGTTGGGGTGCGGCCGAGCGCGAGGAAACGCAACACCGCGAAGCGGTCGAGAAGATCATCGACTTTCTCGAAATCCAGCCCTACCGCAAGACCCCCGTGGGCCGCCTGCCTTACGGCTTGCAAAAGCGCGTGGACCTGGGCCGCGCGCTGGCCATGGAGCCGCAGGTGCTGTTGCTGGACGAGCCGATGGCCGGCATGAACGTCGAAGAGAAACAGGACATGAGCCGCTTCATCCTGGACGTGAATGACGAGTACGGCACGACCATCGTGCTGATCGAGCACGACATGAGCGTGGTGATGGACATCAGTGACCGCGTGGTGGTGCTCGACTACGGCAAGAAGATCGGTGACGGCACGCCCGATGAGGTGCGCGCCGACCCGGATGTCATCAGCGCCTACCTCGGCACCAGCCACTAAGGGCCACCATGGGCGCATTCCTCGAAACTCTCTTCGGCGGCCTCATGACGGGCATGCTGTATTCGCTGGTAGCGCTGGGCTTTGTGCTCATCTTCAAGGCCAGTGGCGTGTTCAATTTCGCGCAAGGGGCGATGGTGCTTTTCGCCGCGCTGGCCATGGCGCGAATCGCGGAATGGTTCCCGATGCTGCTGGGTTTTGACAACAAGATCCTGGCCAACGTGCTGGCCTTCATCGGCGCCATGTTGGTGATGATCGCACTGGCCTGGCTGGTCGAGCGCCTGGTGCTGGGCAAGCTCGTCAACCAGGAGGGCATCACGCTCTTGATGGCGACCTTGGGCATCACTTATTTCCTTGACGGCTTTGGCCAGACCCTCTTTGGCAGCGACATCTACAAGATCGATGTCGGCCTGCCCAAGGACCCGATCTTCCTGATGGAGAGCACCTTCCAGGGCGGCATCCTCATCAACAAGGAAGACCTTTACGCGGCGGTCATTGCCGCCGCGCTGGTGGCCTTGCTCAGCCTCTTCTTCCAGAAAACAGCCACCGGCCGCGCCCTGCGTGCCGTGGCCGATGACCACCAGGCCGCGCAGTCCATCGGAATCCCGCTGAACCACATCTGGGTCATCGTGTGGAGCGTGGCCGGCTTCGTCGCGCTCGTGGCCGGCATCATCTGGGGCAGCAAGCTCGGCGTGCAGTTTTCGCTCTCGCTGGTGGCGCTCAAGGCGCTGCCGGTGGTCATCCTCGGCGGCCTGACCTCGGTGCCCGGCGCCATCATCGGCGGGCTCATCATCGGTGTCGGCGAGAAGCTCTCAGAGGTCTACATCGGGCCTTCGCTCGGTGGCGGCATCGAGATCTGGTTTGGCTACGTGCTGGTGCTCTTTGTGCTTCTCGTGCGGCCGCAAGGGCTGTTCGGCGAGAAGATCATCGATCGGGTCTGAGCCATGTTCTATCGCGAGAACGGCCAGTTCAAGACCAGCTACCGGGCTGACCAGCAGGTCTTTGCCATCACCCAAGATCGCATCGCCATCTGGCTGCTGCTGGCGCTGGCGGTGTTTGCGGTGCCCGTGTTGGCCGACGAATACCTGATGCGGGCGATCTTCATTCCCTTCCTCATCCTCTCGCTGGCTGCGCTGGGCCTGAACATCCTCGTCGGCTACTGCGGCCAGATCTCGCTGGGCACCGGCGCCTTCATGGCCGTGGGCGCTTACGCGGCCTACAACTTCACGGTGCGCATCGACGGCATGCCCTTGATCCTGGCGCTGCTGCTGGGCGGGGCCTGCGCCACGGTCGTGGGTGTGCTCTTCGGCATTCCCAGCCTGCGCATCAAGGGCCTGTATTTGGCGGTCGCCACCCTGGCCGCGCAGTTCTTCGTCGACTGGGCCTTCTTGCGCATCAAGTGGTTCACCAACGACTCGTCGTCAGGTTCGGTCAACGTTTCCAACCTTTCCTTCTTCGGCATCACGATCAACACGCCGCACGAGAAGTACCTGTTTTGCCTGGGTGTGGTGCTGGTCTTCGCGATGCTGGCCAAGAACCTGGTGCGCAGCCACATCGGGCGCGAGTGGATGGCCATCCGCGACATGGACGTGGCGGCAGCCGTCATCGGCATCCGCCCGGTCTACGCCAAGCTCACGGCCTTTGCCGTCAGCAGCTTCATCGTCGGCGTCGCCGGTGGCCTGTGGGGCTTTGTGCACCTGGGGTCCTGGGAGCCGGCGGCGTTTTCGATTGACCGCTCGTTTCAGCTGTTATTCATGATCATCATCGGCGGCCTGGGTTCGATCATGGGCAGCTTCTTTGGCGCCGCCTTCATCGTCATCCTGCCGATCTTTCTGAACCGCGCGCTGCCGGCGTTCGGAGCGCTCTTCGGTGTGCAAGTGGATACCGCCCTGGTGGCGCATACCGAGTTCATGATCTTCGGCGCGCTGATCGTGTTCTTTTTGATCGTCGAACCGCATGGCATTGCACGCCTATGGTCCACGGCCAAGGAGAAGTTGCGTTTATGGCCCTTCCCGCACTGAGTTCACTGGCATGCCCCGGCGTGCCCATTCCGTGTTCACCCACTCTCAACAGGAGACCGACATGAAGTTCAAGTCCATCACCTTCGCCGCCGCACTGGCCGCTATCGGGCTGGGTGGCGTCGCCCACGAGGCGGCCGCTCAAGCCAAGGAGCAGTTTTTCCCCTCGCTGGTGTACCGCACCGGCGCCTACGCACCCAACGGCGTGCCATTCGCCAACGGCTATGCGGACTACATGAAACTCATCAATGCCAAAGGCGGCATCAATGGCGTGAAGGTCATCTTCGAAGAGTGTGAAACCGGCTACGCCACCGACCGCGGAGTCGAGTGTTACGAGCGGCTCAAGGGCAAACATGGCGGCGCCACTGTCTTCCAGCCGCTGTCCACCGGCATCACCTTCGCGCTGACCGAGAAGGCGCCGGGCGACAAGATTCCGCTCATCACCGCCGGCTACGGCCGCAGTGAAAGCGTCGACGGCAACGTCTTCAAGTGGAACTTCCCGCTCACCGGTACCTACTGGGACGCGGCCGACATCCTGCTCCAGCACATCACCAAGAAGGAGGGCGGCTGGGACAAGCTCAAGGGCAAGAAGATTGCACTCGTCTACCACGACAGCCCCTATGGCAAGGAGCCGATTCCGCTGCTGGTGGAGCGCAGCAAGATGCACGGCTTCGAGCTGAATTCGATCCCCGTGACGCACCCCGGTGTTGAGCAGAAGGCGGCCTGGTTGCAGATCCGCCAAAGCCGCCCCGACTACGTGCTGCTGTGGGGCTGGGGCGTGATGAACTCCACCGCACTCAAAGAAGCCGTGGCCACCGGCTATCCGCGCGAAAAGATGTACGGCGTGTGGTGGGCTGCGGCCGAGCCGGATGTCAAAGACGTGGGCGACGCGGCCAAGGGCTACAACGGCTTGGCACTTCAGCATGGCGCCGAGCCGAACTCCAAGATCGCCAAGGACGTGCTGGCCGTGCTGCACGACAAGGGTCAAGGCACCGGTCCGAAGGACGAAGTCGGCACCGTGCTCTACATGCGTGGCCTCAGCGCGGCCATGCTCGCCGTGGAAGGCGTGCGCCGGGCGCAAGAGCGCTACGGCAAGGGCAAGGTCATGAGCGGTGAGCAGGCGCGCTGGGGTTACGAAAACCTAGCGCTGGACCAGAAGAAGCTCGATGCGCTGGGCTTCGCCGGCGTGATGCGCCCCATCAGCACCAGCTGTGCCGACCATCGCGGCGCCGCCGTGGCACGTGTGCACACCTGGGACGGCAAGAAGTGGAACTTCAGCAGCGACTGGTACGAGGCCGACCAGTCAATCATCAAACCGATGATCAAGGCCGCAGCCGACAAGTACGCGGCCGAAAAGAAGCTGACACGCCGCACGCCCGAAGACTGCCAGAGTTGACCCACCCCCGAGGCGCCTGCGGCGCCTCCCCCTCAAGGGGGCGCCGCTGGTGGACCGGCAAAGCCGGATCCGCGGCGGCCGCTTGATCGTACCGAGTCACCCATGAGCAACATCCTTCTCAACGTCAACGGCATCGAGGTCATCTACAGCCACGTCATCCTCGTCTTGAAGGGTGTCTCGCTGCAGGTGCCCGAAGGCGGCGTGGTGGCCTTGCTGGGTGGCAACGGCGCGGGCAAGACAACGACGCTGCGCGCGGTGAGCAACCTGCTCGCGGGCGAGCGTGGTGAAGTGACCAAGGGCAGCATCGAGCTGCGTGGTGAGCGCATCGAAAAGCTCAGCACGGCCGACATGGTCAACCGCGGCGTGATCCAGGTGATGGAGGGCCGGCATTGTTTTGCCCACCTCTCGATTGAAGACAACCTGATGACCGGCGCCTACACGCGCCGCGACGGCAAGGGCGCGGTGGCGGCCACGCTGGAGAAGGTCTACAACTACTTCCCGCGCCTCAAGACACGGCGCAGTTCGCAAGCGGCCTACACCTCGGGCGGCGAGCAGCAGATGTGCGCCATCGGCCGCGCGCTGATGGCCAACCCGAAGATGGTGTTGCTCGACGAGCCCAGCATGGGCCTGGCGCCGCAGATCGTGCAGGAGGTCTTCGAGATCGTGAAAGACCTGAACCAACGCGAGAAGGTGACCTTCCTGCTCGCCGAGCAAAACACCAATATGGCGCTGCGTTATGCCGACTACGGCTACATCCTGGAGAACGGCCGTGTGGTGATGGACGGCGAGGCGAAGTCGCTGCGTGAGAACGAAGACGTCAAGGAGTTCTACCTGGGCATGGGCGGTGGTGACAGGAAGAGCTTTCGCGACGTGAAGAGCTACAAGCGGCGCAAGCGGTGGTTGTCGTGAGCGATGAGCCCGACGGCTTTGCGCCGCCGCCCTTCAAGGCCGACGCTGCGCTGGTGCAGCTGCAACGCAGCCTGCGCGATCTCAAGCTCGCGGCGCGCGGGCCGGGCTTCGAGCTCAAGGGCAAGCGTGTTATCGAGCTCACGCTTGACGGCGACACGCTGCAAGGCAAGCTGGCGCGCCGCTTGATGCTCACGCCCGAGTGGGACCGCATGAGCATCGGCAGCGCCACCGAGCAACGCACATTCATCGACGAAGCGAAAAGGCGCCTGGCGCGCTGGGAACGTGAAGACTGATGGCAGCGACGCAGGACAAGAACGCATGAGCGAGTTTTACGATGCGCTGGAAACACGCACTGGCCAAGAGCGCGCGCTGGCTCTGGCCAATGCCTTGCCAGCGCAGGTGGCTGCGGCCCAGCGCACGCCGGCCATGGCCGACGCTCTGGCGGGCGTCGACCCGGCCAGCGTCAATACACTTGTCGCGTTAGCAAGCTTGCCGGTGACACGCAAGCACGAGTTGCTTGAGCACCAACAAGCTTGGCGCGGCAGCGACGCCTTCGGCGGCTACTCGGCCATCGGCTGGGCCGCGCTGCGTGGCTTGAGTGGCGCGCGCAGGGTCTACCAATCGCCCGGGCCGATCTACGAGCCCGAAGGCACACGCGGCGACTATTGGCGGGTGGCGCGCGCCATGTTTGCCGCCGGCTTTCGCGCCGGCCAGATGGTTCACAACAGCTTCAGCTACCACCTCACGCCGGGTGCCTGGATGATGGAGAGCGGCGCGGCCGCGCTGGGCTGCACCGTCTTCCCCGGCGGTGTGGGCAATACGGAGTTGCAGCTGCAAGCCATGCAGGACTTGCGCCCCGACGGCTACTGCGGCACACCGAGCTTCTTGCGCATCCTGCTGGAGAAGGCCGCCGAGTCCGGCACAGCGCTGCCTTCACTCAAGCGCGCCTTGCTCAGCGGCGAAGCCTTTCCGCCTTCGCTGCGCGACTGGCTGCGTGAATGCGGCGTGGACGGCTACCAGGCCTACGCCACCGCCGATGTTGGCGTCATCGCCTTTGAGACCACCGCCCGCGAAGGGCTGGTCGTCGACGAAGGTGTGGTCGTCGAGATCGTGCGCCCCGGCACCGGCGACGTGCTGCCCGACGGCGAGGTCGGTGAAGTCGTCGTCACCGTGCTGCACCCGGAGTACCCGCTGCTGCGCTTTGGCACCGGTGACATGTCCGCCGTGCTTGCCGGCCCCTGCCCCACCGGGCGCAGCAACCTGCGCATCAAAGGCTGGATGGGTCGCGCCGACCAGACGGCCAAGGTGCGCGGCATGTTCGTGCACCCCAGCCAGGTGGCGCAAGTGCTCAAGCGTCACCCGGAATTGCTGCGCGCGCGCCTGGTCGTCGAAGGCGAGATGGCCAATGACCGCATGACGCTGCGCGCCGAAGCCTCAGGCTCCCGTGAAGGCCTGGCACAAGCCGTCGCCGCCAGCGTGCGCGAGCTGACCAAGCTGCGCTGCGATGTGGTCTTGGAAATACCTGGCTGCCTACCCAACGACGGCAAGGTCATTGAGGACGCCCGGCGCTACGACTAGGCCCGAATCGGCATAGGGGGATACGTAGTTTCCGAGAGTCCGTGCGCAGGTGGCCCCCTAGCATTGGCATCACCCAAGCACACTCCTTTGGAGATAGCCCCATGAAGATGCCCTCGTTTTCCTTGTTAGCCGCCTTGCTGTCCGCTGCATGTGCCACCACGGCCTTTGCCGCCTACCCCGAAAAGCCCATCACCATCGTCGTGCCCTTCGCCGCCGGCGGCCCTACCGACAAGGTGGCGCGTGACCTCGGCGAAGCGCTACGCAAGGGCTTGAACAACCAGACAATATTGATCGAGAACGTCGGCGGTGCCGGCGGCACCTTGGGCGCGGCGCGCGTGGCCAAAGCTTCGCCCGATGGCCATACGTTGCTGTTCCATCACATCGGCATGGCGACCTCACCGGCGCTGTACCGCACCCTGCCCTACAAGACGCTTGAGGACTTTGAGTACATCGGCATGGTCGTTGACGTACCCATGACGCTCATCGGCCGCAGCACCTTGCCCGCCAACACCTACCCTGAGCTGGTGAAATGGCTTGAGGCCAACAAAGGCAAGATCAACCTGGCCAATGCCGGCCTGGGCGCGGCGTCGCACTTGTGCGGCCTCTTGTTCCAGCAAGCCGTGAAGATCGACATGACCACCGTGCCCTACAAAGGGACCGCGCCGGCCATGACCGACTTGTTGGGCGGGCAGGTCGACCTGATGTGCGACCAGACCACCAACACCAGCTCGCAGATCGAAGCCGGCAAGGTCAAGGCCTTCGCCGTGACCTCGACCAAGCCCTTGACCACGCCGGCGCTGGCCAAACTGCAAACGCTCGACTCGCTGGGCCTGAAGGGCTTCAACGTCGGCATCTGGCACGGCCTATACGCGCCCAAGGGCACGCCCAAGGCCGTGGTCGATCAGGTCAACACGGCCATGAAAGCGGCCTTGAAAGACGCCAACTTCGTGCGCAACCAGTTAGCCCTGGGCGCGGTGATCATCGACGACGCGCGCAACAACGGCGCCGAGCACAAGAAGTTCGTCGAGGCCGAGATCGCCAAGTGGGGCCCGGTCATCAAGGCTGCAGGTCAATACGCTGACTGAGGCGACTAAGAAGTTATCCGTAAATAGTACACTCTCGTCCCGAGCCGCACTTCGCGCGGCGATCGGACGAAGGCATGGCAACACGCAAGCGAGTTGACTCATGGGTAGTGACCGATGATTTCTGGCAGCGCGTCGAGCCGCTGAT
>JANMMH010000775.1:0-1690 GCA_031373055.1 Rubrivivax sp.
CTTCTCCAGGTGCTGCTTGACGAAGGGCAGGTTGCCGAAGAAATAGCCGGCGGTGGTCAGGCCCACCACCCACAGCAGCGCACCGACCACGTTGAAGGTGGTGAACTTGGCGCGGCTCATGTCGGCCACGCCGCCGACGAAGGGCGCAAAGGTGCGGATGAAGGGCATGAAGCGCGCCAGGATGATGGTGACGCCGCCGTAGCGCTCGTAGAACGCATGCGCCTGGTCGAAGGCACGCTTGTTGAAAAAGCGCGACTGTTCCCACTGAAAGACCTTGGGCCCGAAATAGCGACCGACCGAATAGTTGACCTGGTCTCCCATGATCGCCGCCACGATCAGCAAGACCACCACCAGCGGGTAACTCATCAACCCGAGGCCACACATGGCACCCACCACGAACAGCAGCGAATCACCGGGCAGAAACGGCATCACCACCACGCCGGTCTCGACAAAGATGATGAGAAAGAGCAGTGCATAGACCCACGAGCCATAGGCCAGCACGAAGGTCTTGAGATGCACGTCTACGTGCAGGATGAAGTCGATGAGGTAAGCCACGATGTCCATCGCCGGCATTATCCCGGGCGGCCTTGCGCGTCTGGGCGACACTCACGCGCAAGAACCCATGCCGCGCAAGCTTTTTCACCATGAACGCCCTGCTCTCATCCGCCACCCGCCGCCCCATCCGTGAACTGCCCGACGAGCTGGTGAGCCAGATCGCCGCCGGCGAAGTCGTCGAGCGCCCGGCCTCGGTGGTGCGTGAGCTGGTGGACAACGCACTCGACGCGCAGGCGCAAAACATCAGCGTGCGCCTGTCCGCTGGCGGCGTGCGCGCCATCGTGGTGGAAGACGACGGCATCGGCATCGCGGCGGGCGAGCTTGTGCTGGCGCTCAAGCGCCACGCCACCAGCAAGATCGGCTCGCTGTCGGACCTGGAATCGGTGCAGACGATGGGCTTTCGCGGCGAGGCGCTGGCGGCCATTGCGTCAGTCTCCGAGATGAGCATCACCAGCCGCACGGCAGACGCCAGCCACGCCTGGTGCATCGCAGCGCGCAGTGGTGAATTGCAAGCCGCCGCGCGCACTACTGGCACGACGGTGGAAGTGCGCGAGGTCTTCTTCAGCACGCCTGCAAGGCGCAAGTTCTTGAAGACTGACGCTACCGAATTGGCCCACGCGCTCGAAGCCGTGCGCCGCCACGCGCTGGCACGGCCGGAGGTGGCGTTCGCCGTCTGGCACGAAGGCAGGCTCGTTGCGCAGTGGCGTGCGCAGCGTGGCGAGCACGCGCTGGCCGCGCGCCTGGGCGACGTGCTCGGGGCCGACTTCATGGCAGCCAGCCGCGCGCTGCTGGCGCAAGCCGGGCCACTGTCGCTGCAAGGTCGCATCGGCCAGCCCGAGGCCGCGCGCAGCCGCAGCGACATGCAGTACCTCTTCGTCAACGGCCGCTTTGTGCGTGACCGTCTCATCGCCCACGCCGTGCGTGCCTGCAGGCGCCAGGCGTGGGCCGCGTCCAGCGTGCGCGTGGTCAGCGTCATTTCCGACACCGCCGCCATGGCCGCCAGCGCCTCGCCGCGAAAGCCCATGGTGGCCACGGCTTCAAGTTCGGCCAGGCTGTTGATCTTGCTGGTGGCGTGGCGCTTGCAGGCCAGCGGCAGGTCGTCCAGCGTCATGCCGGCGCCATCGTCTTCCACGAC
>JANMMH010000789.1:0-4726 GCA_031373055.1 Rubrivivax sp.
CCAGCGCTTGAACGTGGCATCCGGTGTGGGCCGCTCGGCCATCAGGATCGTCGTTGCGCCCACCCTCATCGGAAAGGTTAATGCATTGCCCAGGCCGTAGGCAAAGAAGAGCTTGGCGGCTGAAAAACAAACATCGGACTCACTCAGGCGCAGCACGCCACGGCCATACAGCTGGGCCGTCCAGTAAGGGTTGGCGTGCGAATGCACCGTGCCTTTGGGGCGGCCCGTGGAGCCCGACGAATAGAGCCAGAACGCGGGGTCGTCCGGCCCGGTGGCGGCGGGTTTGGCCGCCGGCGGGTGCTGCTGCAGGAACGACTCCAGCTCCACCTCGGACGGGTGCAGGGGCGCTGCAGGGCGCGACACGATGACCTTGCCAACCTCGTGCTCCGAACGGGTCATCGCCGCCGTCAACGCCGGCAGCAGCGAGCCCGAGACCAGCACCGCCTGGGCGCGCGAGTTCTCCAGCATGTAGGCGTAGTCGTCGGCGGTGAGCAGCGTGTTCACCGCCACCGGCACCAGGCCAGCGTAGACCGCGCCGAGAAAACTCACTGGCCAGTCGGTGCAGTCCTGCATCAGCAGCAGCACGCGCTCCTCGCGGCGGATGCCCAGGGCACGCAAGCCTGCGGCGAGCCGGCGTACACGCTGCTCAAGCTCGCCGTAGCTCAGGCGGCTGGTGTCGTCGAGGAAGGCCAGCTTGTCAGGGCGCGCGGCGTTGCACTGGAGCAGGTGCTGCGCGAAGTTGAAACGCTCGGGTGGCGCTGCAACTGCGGGCTCAGTGGCGGTCTCGTCGGCTTGGTGGGTCATGTTTGTCTCCTGAGGGTGTCTGTCGCACCGATCGAGGGGGTGGATCGCTTTGTCGGGCTTATGGGCCCCTCTCAGCGGGTGAACTGAATCTGCCCGTCGGGCAGCAGGTAGAGCACCAGCGCGCGACCGTTGCTTACCGTGGGACGGTGCGCGCTGCCAGGCGGGCACACCAGCCACCCGGCGGGGCGGCCGTCGAACTGGGCGTCGCCCTCGATCGGCATGATCAGATCGATCTCGCCGCCCGGGTGAACGTGGTGCGGCCCGGCGATGTCCTGCATGTCCACCACGTCGACCGAGAAGCCATGCAGCTCGGCGCTGGGCTTGAAGATGCGGCCGTATCGAATGCCGCCGCCTTCGCGCTCGCACAACCAGCCCGCAGCCACGCCGGACTGGCAAGCCGCCTTCAGGTCGACGTAGGTTTGGCTTGACGAACCGTGCTCACGGTTCAACCAGGCGTCCAACGCGGCATCGAGCGGCTTGCCGGCGAGTTGGGCGGTAAGGGCTGAAAGCAGCGCCTTGAAGGTCTCTGGTATTGCGGCTGTGTGTGCGGTCATGGCTTGAGACTCGAACGAGTGGCGGCGGTCATCGATGGATGGCGCGGTGGTGTTGACCTGGGTCAGAGTTGCCAACCCCGGAAAGATGCAGTATCGTGCCTGAACGAACTTTATGAGAACTGAAATGCCATGTCAAGCACTATATTGCCTTCATTAGCGTTTACACCTAGATCAACTTTGCAAGCGCGCCCAGAGGCCGAGCTTGGCGACGCGCAGGCGAGCGACAGCACTGCGGCCGTGGCCGCGGGGCCCACAAAGCACCCGTTCCTCGTCAGCCTGGGTGAGCGCGTGCGCAACCTTCGCGCGCGCCGGGGCATGACGCGCAAGGCGCTGTCGGCTGCGGCGGACGTGTCCGAGCGCCACCTGGCCAACCTCGAGTACGGCGTGGGCAACGCCTCGGTGCTCGTGCTGCTCCAGGTCGCGCAGGCGCTCAAGTGCTCGCTGGCCGAACTGCTGGGGGACGCCACGACACGCTCCCCCGAGTGGCTGATGATCCGCGAGCTGCTGGAGAACAGTGACGAGCCTGCGCTGCGCCGCGTGCGCGAGGCCATCGGCGAGTTGCTCGGCACCGGCGGTGCGCATGGCAAAGGCCAGTCGACGCGCAGCGCCCGGGTCGCACTGGTGGGGCTGCGCGGCGCTGGCAAGAGCACGCTCGGGCGCATGCTGGCCGATGACCTCGGCTTCCCGTTCGTCGAGCTGAGCCGCGAGATCGAGAAGTTCGCCGGTTGCTCGATCAACGAGATCCAGTCGCTCTATGGCCAAAACGCCTACCGGCGCTACGAGCGCCGTGCGATGGAAGAGGCGATCCAGATCTACCCCGAAGCCGTGATTGCCACGCCCGGTGGCCTGGTGTCGGATGCCGCCAGCTTCAACCTGCTGCTGGCGCACTGCACCACGGTGTGGCTGCAGGCGGACCCGGAAGACCACATGCGGCGTGTCGCCGCCCAGGGCGACCTGCGGCCCATGGCTGGCAACAAGGAAGCACTGGAAGATCTCAAGAGCATCCTCGCCGGCCGCGCGGCCTTCTACTCGAAGGCTGAGTTCCGCTTGGATACCAGCGCGGCTGCGGTCGAGCCGACCTTCCTGGCGCTGCGCCACCTGGTCCGCGACGCGCTTGGTCTACCAGGGTAAACACTTATCTTTTAGATGCATTTAAGTGCTTGACTCGAAATCATTACATGCATTACAGTGCCTATCACCGGATCACGAAACACGCACTTTACTGCCCACCTAGGAGTCTCTTATGAGCCAATCCCCACGCGTTGACTACCAGACCCACCCCAGCCAGTACCGCCACTGGAAGCTCAAGTTCGAAGGCCCGGTCGCCACCTTGGCCGCCGACTTCGACGAAAACGCCGGCCTGCGTCCGGGCTACAAGTTGAAGCTCAACAGCTACGACCTCGGTGTCGACATCGAACTCAACGACGCCATCAACCGCGTCCGCTTCGAGCACCCCGAAGTGCGCACGGTGGTCGTCACCAGCGCCAAGGACAAGGTGTTCTGCTCGGGCGCCAACATCTTCATGTTGGGCGTTAGCAGCCACGCCTGGAAGGTGAACTTCTGCAAGTTCACCAACGAGACGCGCAACGGCCTTGAAGACTCATCGCAGTACAGCGGGCTGAAGTTCCTGGCCGCCGTCAACGGTGCCTGCGCCGGCGGAGGTTATGAGCTGGCGCTGGCCTGCGACGAGATCATCCTGGTTGACGACCGCAGCAGCGCCGTCAGCCTGCCCGAAGTACCGCTGCTGGGCGTGCTGCCCGGCACTGGCGGCCTGACCCGTGTGACCGACAAGAAGAAGGTTCGCCACGACCTGGCCGACTTGTTCTGCACCAGCGTCGAAGGCGTGCGCGGGCAGAAGGCCAAGGACTGGCGCCTCGTCGACGACATCGCCAAGCCGGCGCAGTTCGCCGCCAAGGTGCAAGAGCGTGCGCTGCAACTGGCCGCTGGCAGCGACCGGCCGGCCAACGGCAAAGGCGTGAGCCTGGCGCCGCTCAACCGCACGATCGAAGCCGACGCGCTGCGCTACACGCACGTCACGGTCGAGATTGATCGCACCAAGCGCACCGCGACTTTCACCGTCAAGGCACCGGTGGGTCAGCAGCCCAGCGATGTCGCCGGCATCGAAGCCGCAGGCGCCAACTGGTACCCGCTGCAAATGGCGCGCGAACTGGAGGACGCCATCCTCTCGATGCGCACCAATGAGCTGGACATCGGCACCTGGTTGATCAAGAGCCAAGGCGACGCGGCGGCCGTGCTCGCCACCGATGCCACCCTGGTGGCCCACAGCGGCCACTGGTTGGTGCGCGAAACCGTCGGCCTGCTGCGCCGCACCTTCAGCCGCTTCGATGTCTCCTCGCGCAGCCTGTTTGCGCTGATCGAGCCGGGCTCGTGCTTTGCCGGCACGTTCCTCGAGCTGGCGCTGGCCTGCGACCGCATCTACCACCTGGCCTTGCCCGACGATGACGCCAAGGCACCGAAGATCACGGTGGGCGCAACGAACTTCGGGCTGTACCCCATGGTCACGGGCCAGAGCCGTTTGCAGCGCCGCTTCTATAACGAGCAGCCGGCAATGGAAGCCGTGCGCGCCAAGGGAGGCCACGCGCTCGACGCCGACGCCGCTTTTGCGCTGGGTCTCGTCACCAGCAACCCCGACGACATCGACTGGGCCGACGAGACCCGCATCGCCATCGAAGAGCGCGTGGCGATGAGCCCCGACGCGCTGACGGGTCTGGAAGCCAACCTGCGCTTCAACGGCCCCGAGAACATGTTCACCCGCGTCTTCGGCCGCCTCACCGCCTGGCAGAACTGGATCTTCCAGCGCCCCAACGCGGTGGGCGAAAAGGGCGCGTTGAAGGTCTACGGCAAAGGCGACAAAGCTGCCTTCGACTGGAACCGCGTTTAAGGCATTCCTCCCTCCCCCTGGCAGGGGGAGGGAGTGAAAGGCAAACATGAGCACCATCGACTACGCCCAAAAAATCCCCAACAACGTCAACCTGAGCGAAGACCGCACGCTGCAGCGCGCGCTCGAACAGTGGCAGCCCAGCTTCCTGTCGTGGTGGGACGACATGGGCCCCGAAGGCAGCCAGAACTTCGATGTCTACCTGCGCACCGCCGTCAGCGTCGACCCCGAGGGCTGGGCCCAGTTCGGCCACGTGAAGATGCCCGACTACCGCTGGGGCATCTTCCTCAACCCGGGCGAGAAGGACCGCAAGATCCATTTCGGTGACCACAAGGGCGAAGACGCCTGGCAAGACGTGCCCGGCGAGTACCGCGCCAACCTGCGCCGCATCATCGTCACGCAAGGTGACACCGAGCCGGCGAGCGTGGAGCAGCAGCGCCACCTGGGACTGACGGCGCCCAGCATGTAC
>JANMMH010000817.1:0-1609 GCA_031373055.1 Rubrivivax sp.
GTCCATCGTGGCCGACCCGCATTTCGAGCGCAAGAACACCGGCGACAACACGCCGGCGGTGGTGCACATGACGGTGGTGCCGGGCAACAAGCTCGACGTCACGGTCGCGGCCAAGGGCGGCGGCAGCGAAAACAAGAGCAAGTTCGTGATGCTCAACCCCAGCGACAGCATCGTCGACTGGGTCATGAAAACTGTGCCGACCATGGGTGCCGGCTGGTGCCCGCCGGGCATGCTGGGAATCGGCATCGGCGGCACGGCCGAGAAGGCCATGCTGATGGCCAAAGAAGTGTTGATGGACGACATCGACATGTTCGACTTGCTCGCACGTGGGCCGCAGAACAAGCTCGAGGAGTTGCGTATCGAGCTCTACGAGAAAGTCAACGCGCTGGGCATCGGCGCGCAAGGCCTGGGGGGCCTGACCACGGTGCTCGACGTGAAGATCGCCACCTACCCCACGCATGCTGCCGGCAAGCCCGTGGCCATGATTCCTAACTGCGCAGCTACGCGCCATGCCCACCTGGTGATGGATGGCAGCGGTGCGGCCTACATGACGCCGCCCAGCCTGGATTTGTGGCCCGACGTGCGCTGGCAGCCCGACTACAACAAAAGCAAGCGTGTCGACCTGGGCACGCTGACGCGCGAGCAGGTGGCGAGCTGGAAGCCCGGCGACACGCTGCTGCTCAGCGGCAAGATGCTCACCGGCCGCGACGCCGCGCACAAGCGCATCCAGGACATGCTGGCCAAGGGCGAGCCACTGCCGGTGGACTTCAACAACCGCGTCATCTACTACGTCGGCCCCGTTGATCCCGTGCGCGACGAAGTCGTGGGCCCCGCCGGCCCGACCACGGCCACGCGCATGGACAAGTTCACCGAGATGATGCTGGCGCAGACGGGGCTCATCGCCATGGTCGGCAAGGCCGAGCGCGGGCCGGTGGCGATCGAGGCCATCCGCAAGCACAAGAGTGCGTACCTCATGGCCGTGGGCGGCGCGGCTTACCTTGTGGCCAAGGCCATCAAGGGTGCCAAGGTGGTGGGTTTTGCCGACCTGGGCATGGAAGCCATTTACGAGTTCGACCTGCATGACATGCCGGTGACCGTGGCGGTGGACGCGCTGGGCACCAGCGTGCACAACACCGGGCCGCGTGAGTGGCAGGCACGCATCGGCAAGATTCCCGTCGCCGCGGCCTGACGGCGCCGTGTAGCACCACGTGTCGCAGCTCTTCGAAGTCCATCCGCAGAACCCGCAAGCACGTCTGCTCAAACAGGCCGCGCAGATCCTGCTCGAGGGTGGCATTGCGGCCGTGCCCACGGATTCGAGCTACGCGCTGGTGTGCCGCCTGGACGACAAGGCGGCGGCCGAAAACCTGCGCCGCATTCGACAGGTCGACGACAAGCACCACCTCACGCTCTTATGCCGTGACCTGTCGTCGCTAGCAACTTATGCGAGGGTGGACAACCGCCAGTTCCGCCTGATCAAACTCGGCACGCCTGGGCCCTATACCTTCATCCTCGAAGCCACCAAAGAGGTGCCGAGGCGTTTGTCGCATCCCTCACGCCGCACCATCGGACTGCGCGTGCCCGACCACCGTGTGACGCAGGAGCTGCTGGC
>JANMMH010000007.1:0-2538 GCA_031373055.1 Rubrivivax sp.
TTTGGCTTCAGTGGCATGGAAGTCGAAACCATCTGCCGCTACAACCTGCCGATCTGCGTGGTGGTCTTCAACAACAACGGCGTCTACCGTGGCACCGACGTCAACCCCTCGGGCAGCGCGGACGTCGCGCCCACGGTTTTCGTCAAGAACGCGCGCTACGACAAAATGATGGAAGCCTTTGGTGGCGTGGGCGTGCATGCCACGACACCGGCCGAGCTGAGCAAGGCCATCAATGAAGCCATTGCCTCAGGCAAGCCGACACTCGTCAACGCCGTGATCGACGAGACCGCCGGCACCGAGAGCGGGCGCATCACGATGCTCAACCCGAGCACGGCGAAGAAGGCTTGATTCAGCGGTTCAGACATTTCAACGTTCCCACGATTCCCGATCCACGAAGGAGTTTTCAAATGACCAAAGCACTCGACGACATCAAGATCATCGACTTCACCCACGTGCAAGCAGGCCCCGCCTGCACGCAAATGTTGGCCTGGTTTGGCGCCGACGTGATCAAGGTCGAGCGCCCCGGCTCGGGCGACGTCACGCGCAGCCAGCTGCGTGACATCCCCGACGTGGACGCCCTGTACTTCACCCAGCTCAACAGCAACAAGCGCTCACTCACGCTGGACACGAAGAAGCCCGAAGGCAAGGAAGTGCTGGAGAAGCTGATCAAGACCTGCGACGTGATGGTCGAGAACTTCGGCCCCGGCGCGCTGGACCGCATGGGCTTCACCTGGGAGCGCATCCTTGAGCTCAACCCGAAGATGATCCTGGCCTCGGTCAAGGGCTTCAGCGACGGCCACCACTACGAAGACCTGAAGGTCTACGAAAACGTGGCGCAGTGCGCGGGCGGTGCGGCCTCGACCACCGGTTTCTGGGACGGCCCGCCGACTGTGAGTGCCGCCGCCCTGGGCGACAGCAACACCGGCATGCACCTGGCCATCGGGATCCTCACGGCGCTGCGCCAGCGCGACAAAACCGGCCGTGGCCAGAAGGTCGCTTGCTCGATGCAAGACGCCGTGCTGAACCTGTGCCGCGTCAAGCTGCGCGACCAGCTGCGCCTGGACCGCCTGGGCTACCTTGAAGAGTACCCCCAATACCCGCACGGCAAGTTCACCGACGTCGTGCCGCGTGGTGGCAACGCCGGTGGTGGTGGCCAGCCGGGCTGGGTGCTGAAGTGCAAGGGCTGGCAAACCGACCCCAACGCCTACATCTACTTCACGATTCAAGGCCAGGCCTGGGCGCCGATTTGCGACGCCATCGGCAAGCCCGAATGGAAAAATGACCCGGCCTACATGACGCCCAAGGCGCGCCAGCCGCACATCACGGCCATCTTCGCCACCATCGAAGAGTGGCTGGCCGACAAGACCAAGTTCGAAGCCGTGGACATCCTGCGCAAGTTTGACATTCCTTGCTCGCCGGTGATGTCGATGAAAGAGCTTTCGGTCGACCCGTCGCTGCGTGCCAGCGGCACCATCGTCGAAGTCCAGCACAAGGCGCGCGGCCCGTACCTCACGGTCGGCAGCCCGATCAAGTTCAGCGACATGAAGGTCGAGATCACCGGCTCGCCGCTCCTGGGTGAGCACACCGACGAAGTGCTGGCCGAGCTGGGCTACGGCGCCGACAAGATCGCGGCCATGCACGCGGCCAAAGCGGTCTAAGCGCAACGACGCACGTTGACAAGCTAACGAAGCACTGGAGGTGGGCCCATGCAATCCGCGGTAAACCTCCAGCAGCTCGTGCACAGCGCCGGCGACGCCATCATGGTGTGCGACGCCGCCGGCGCGGTTGTTCTTTGGAACAAGGCGGCCGAGCGCATCTTCGGTTTCACTGAAGCCGAGGCGCTGGGGCAGTCGCTTGATCTCATCATCCCAATGCGCCAGCGCGCGCGCCATTGGGAGGGCTACCACCAGACGATAGTCACGGCCGTCACCAAGTACGGTGCCGACCTGCTGCGGGTACCGGCCCTGCACAAAGACGGCCACACGCTGTCGATTGCCTTCACGGTGACCATGCTGATGGGCGACGACGGCAAGGTCAGCGGCATTGCGGCGATCGTGCGCGACGAAAGCGCGCGCTTCGCTGAAGACCGAAAGACACGCGCGCGCATCAGCGAGCTGGAAGCCTTGGTGGCGACCAGTGCGGCACCCAGAGCGGCAGGCCAGGCCGGTGGATAAAGCCGGTGGATAAAGCACTCAGCGGCGTTCGCATCCTCGATTTCACGCACGTCCAGTCTGGCCCCACCTGCACGCAGCTGCTGGCCTGGTTTGGCGCCGATGTCATCAAGGTCGAGCGCGCGGGTGAAGGCGACGCCACGCGCGGCCAGCTGCGCGACATTCCCGGTGTGGACAGCCTCTATTTCACGATGCTGAACCACAACAAGCGCTCGATCACGCTCGACACCAAGAAGGCCAAAGGCCGCGAGGTGCTCGACACGCTGATCAAGACTTGCGACGTGCTGGTGGAGAACTTCGCGCCCGGCGCGCTGGATCGCATGGGCATCACCTGGGAGCACATCCAGCAGCTCAACCCACGCATGAT
>JANMMH010000060.1:0-3266 GCA_031373055.1 Rubrivivax sp.
TACCGTGCGCTGCCAGCGCCCGAGCGGGGCTTCGGCGAGCGCGGCTTCGAGCCAGGTGCGGCAGGCGTTGGCTTCATCGCGCACGGCGGCGACGTCAAACACCTCGCCGCCACGGCGCGCCTGCATCACACGCTGGAAGTAGCTGCCGGCGCGCTCGGCGCGGGCGCGGCCCTTTTCGCCAAAGGCGCCGAAGTCGCACCAGCGCACGGTGCCAACGAAGCGCACCACGCGGCCGTCGGCGCCGGTGATCAGCGCTTCTTCGCGCTCCAGAAGGCGCAGGCCCAGTCGTGTGCAGTTCGCGCGAAACGCCGGCCAGGCCTCATGCAAATCACGGCCGTCGAACTCGTGGTTGCCGGCGATGACGAGCACCGGCACCGGCCAGCGCGCGAACTGCTCGTAGCCGGCCCAGGTGGCGTCGATGTCGCCACCGAGCACGAGCAGCTCGGCCCCGAGGGCGGGCTTGGGCTCGAAGCGTTCGGTTTCGAGATGCAGGTCAGACAGCAGCTGGATCTTCACGCAGCGGCATTGTCGGCGTGCTGCATCCGGCCGCAGCTGCGGCGGCTCAAGCCGGCGTGGCTTGCAGCCGCGAGGCCAGCCGTGCCATCGCCTGCGGCAGCGCGGCGGGCAGGTGGTGGTGCAGCTGCGCAAAAAGCTCGGCGTGCAGCGTGAGCTCCTGCTGCCAGGCCGCGCGGTCGATGCCGATGACACTGGCAAACTGCTCGCGGCTGAAGTTCAGGCCGTCCCAGCGCAGGTCTTCGTAGCGCGGGCTGATGCCAAACACGTTCTCCTGCCCCTGCGCCACCCCTTGCACGCGACCGATCATCCACTGCAAGACACGCATGTTCTCGCCGTAGCCGGGCCAGACGAACTTGCCGTCGGCGCCTTTGCGGAACCAGTTGACGCAGAAGATCTTCGGCGGAGTCGCACCCTTGGCCTGCAGCGCGGCGCCGACGTCGAGCCAGTGCTGGAAGTAGTCGGCCATGTTGTAGCCGGTGAAAGGCAGCATGGCGAAGGGGTCGCGGCGCACCTTGCCGTCGCCACCGGCCATGGCCGCCGTGGTCTCGCTACCCATGGTCGCGGCCATGTAGACGCCGTCGACCCAGCTGCGTGCCTCGGCCACCAAAGGCACGGTGGTGGAGCGGCGGCCGCCGAACATGAAGGCGTCGATGGCCACGCCCTGGGCGTTGTCCCAGTCGACGTCGAGCACGGGGTTGTGGATGGCGGCCACGGTGAAGCGTGAGTTCGGGTGCGCGGCGGCGCGCGGCTTGCCGCCAACGGCGGCCTCGGCCGCGATGGCGGGCGTCCAGTCGCGGCCTTGCCAGTCGATCAGGTGCGCGGGCGCGGTGTCGGTCATGCCTTCCCACCACACATCGCCGTCGTCGGTGAGTGCCACGTTCGTGAACACGGTGTCGCTCTTGAGCGAAGCCATGCAGCTCGGGTTGGTGTGCTCGTTGGTGCCCGGCGCCACGCCGAAGTAGCCGGCTTCGGGGTTGATGGCATACAGCCGCCCATCCGTGCCGGGTTTGATCCAGGCGATGTCGTCGCCAATGGTGGTGACCTTCCAGTCGCCCAGCGCGGGGGGCGGCAGCAGCATCGCAAAGTTGGTCTTGCCGCAGGCGCTGGGGAAGGCGGCGGCGACGTGGAACTTGCGGCCTTCAGGCGACGTCACGCCCAGGATCAGCATGTGCTCGGCGAGCCAGCCGATGCCGTCCACGGCCGCGGCCTGGCGGCCCATGGTCGACGCGATGCGCAGCGCAAAACACTTCTTGCCCAAGAGCGCGTTGCCGCCATAGCCCGAGCCGTAGCTCCAGATTTCTCGCGTTTCAGGGTAATGCACGATGTACTTGGTGGGGATGCAAGGCCAAGGCACGTCGGCCTGGCCTGGCGCCAGCGGCGCGCCCACGGTGTGCACGCAGGGCACGAAGTCGCCGTCGCTGCCCAACACGTCCAGTGCGCCACGGCCCATGCGGGTCATCACCCGCATGCTCAAAGCGACATAAGGGCTGTCGGTCAGCTCGACGCCGATGTGGGAAATGTGCGAGCCCAGCGGGCCCATGGAAAACGGCACCACGTACATCGTGCGCCCACGCATGGCGCCGCGAAAGAGCGCTGGCGTGCCGTCGGGCAAGCCGCCTTGCAAGCGCGCGCGCATCTCGGCCGGCGCCATCCAGTGGTTGGTGGGGCCGGCGTCGTCTTCGTGCGCGCTGCAAATGAAGGTGCGGTCTTCGACACGCGCCACGTCGCCTGGGTCGCTGCGCGCCAAGAAGCTGCGCGGGCGCAGCGCCTCGTTGAGTTTCATCAAGGTACCGGCCGCCACGAGCTGGGCGCACAGCCGGTCGTACTCGGCCTGGCTGCCGTCACACCAGTGCACGTCAGCGGCTTGCGTGAGCGCGGCGATCTCGGCCACCCAGTCGATGAGGCGGGTGTGTTGCACGTACGCCGGCGTGTTCAAACGCAGGCCTTCCATAGCTGGGTGGTTCACGGGGGCTCCAATCATTGAATTGCAGATGCGGGATTAGGCGAGACCCGTGCCGAAAAACGCTCGACGCTCGCCGAATACCGCGATGGCAAATTCAGGTGGGAATCAGGTGGACTTGGCGCTGGCTGGCTGAGGGAGGCGCATTGTCACGGCAATGTAATTGCGCCGTAACCACCGCGCCCCAGGGGGTCATGCAATCCGGGCATGGCGTGATGCCTGCCACAAACGACCACGCACTCGTGGCACAGTCGGCCATGCTCGCCTATCGCCACGCCTTCCACGCCGGTAACCATGCCGACGTGCTCAAGCACCTCACGCTGGTGGCCTTGTTGCGCCACATGAACCTGAAGGACAAGGGCTACCGCATCGTCGACACGCACGCCGGCGCCGGTGGTTATTCGCTGCAAAGTGAATACGCCAACAAGCGCGGCGAGTACCACGATGGCATTGAAAAGCTTTGGCAGCGCGACGACCAGCCCGCCGCAGTGGCCGACTACCTGGCCCAGGTCAAGCGCTTCAACGGTGGCGCCAAGCTCGTCCAGTACCCCGGCTCACCGGCCATTGCCAATCTCTTGATGCGCCCACAAGACCAGCTGCGCGCCTTTGAGATCCATCCCACCGACCACAAGATCCTGTCCTCGTATTTGGGTGACACGCCCGAGGTCGAGATCAAGATGACCGACGGTTTCACCAGCCTGGCCAAGCAGCTGCCACCGCCCACACGGCGCGGGCTGGTGGTCATCGACCCCAGCTACGAAATCAAGACCGACTACCCGCGCACGTTGGC
>JANMMH010000079.1:0-2420 GCA_031373055.1 Rubrivivax sp.
CGGCCATGCAGGTCGGTGACGATGCCGCCGCAGGTGTAGTGCGCGGCGGGCACCACGGGGATGGGCGCGCGCGCGATGTCGATGCCGAGTTGCAGGCAGCGCGCGTGCACGGTGGGGAAGTGCTCTTTGAGGAAGCTCTCACCGAGCGCGGTGGCGTCGAGCCAGACGAAGTCTAGGCCATGCTTCTTCATCTCGAAATCGATGGCGCGCGCCACGATGTCGCGCGGTGCGAGCTCACCGCGTGCGTCATGGGCGGGCATGAAGCGAACGGCCTCGCCGTCGATGCCGGGCAGGCGTAAGAGCGCGCCTTCACCACGCAGCGCTTCGGTGATGAGGAAGCTGCGCTCTTGCGGGTGGTACAGGCAGGTCGGGTGGAACTGGATGAACTCCATGTTGGCGACCCGGCAGCCCGCGCGCCAGGCCATGGCGATGCCGTCGCCGGTGGCGGTGTCGGGGTTGCTGGTGTAGCGGTAGACCTTGCCTACGCCGCCGGTGGCTAACACCACGGCGCAGGCGGCTAGGGTTTCGACGCGCTTGCTGTCCATGTCCAGCGCGTAAACGCCGTGGCACTGCGGCGCGGCGTCGATCTTGAGCTGGCGTGGCGTGATCAAGTCCACCGCCATCCAGCGCTCACGCAGGCTGATGTTGGGGTGCGCGAGTGCCTTGGCCAGCAGCACTTCGTGGATGGCGCGGCCGGTGGCGTCGGCGGCATGGGCAATGCGGCGCACGGCATGGCCGCCTTCGCGCGTGAGGTGCAGGCCCAGCGGGCCGTCGGGGTCGGCTGAGAAGGGCACACCCGCGTCGACCAGCCAGGTGATGGCCTTGGCACTTTCTTCAGCGATGAAACGCGCGGTGTGTTCGTCGACCAACCCGGCGCCGGCGTCTTGCGTGTCACGCACATGCGACTCGACGCTGTCATCTTCACCAAGCACACCGACGATGCCGCCCTGGGCCCAGGCGGTGGCGCCTTCGGCCAGGCTGCGTTTGGCCAGCACGATGACGCGCTGCTCATCGGCCAGGCGCAAGGCCACGGTGAGGCCGGCCAGGCCCGCACCAATCACCACCACAGGCAAGTTAGCCGAATCACGCATGCAAGGGAGATACCGTAAACCTATGAAGGCTGGCGATTCTACGGAGGGCACCTGGGGCACGCTGTCATGAGCTGCCATGACACGCGGCGCTCAGCCCTTGTGCGGCCCAGCCGCCGCCCGCACGCGCAGCGCCGGCAGTGGCCAAGATGTTCACGAATCGCGCCGGGCTGACCCACGCCGCGCCCGGGTCGCACCGCTAGCATGGCCCATGCCCAACGACACCCTGTCTCGACGTGCCGCCGAGCTGTCCGCCCCCGCAACGCAATTCATCGCCGATCGCGAAAGCTACCTCGGCCAAGGACGACGCGACATCGGCCGGCGCGTCTCGACCACGGAGCTCGAGCTCTTTGTGGTGGGCGACGCCGCCGAGGCGCTGCAGCACCAGCTCGTCGAATTTGCACCCGAATACATCGCGCTCAGCGATGTCGCGGGCCACGTCGCGCAAGGCATGCTGGCGGCCCTGTCGTCGGCTTGCCAAGCACCGCTGCAAACCCTGGCCATCCGTCGCCAGGGCCAGGGGGTCGCCTTGGCCGAATTGCCCTTCATTGAACTGAAGGCGGGTGACGGCAGCTTGCTACGCATTTTCGGCAACGACATCAACGCCGACACACGCACGCGCCAGCACATCGGCGTGGTGCTGCTGGCCCACAGCCGCCTGGGTGTGCTGATGGTCACCGAGCTGCCGCGCCATTCCATTGCGCCGGCTCTGGCGCCGCTGCGCGAGGCCATCACCCGCGGCCCGTGGAGCAATGGCGACCTGTTGGTGGTGCCGCTCGCAGCCATGCCCACGCTGGGCGTCGAAGCCGCGCACTTGGGCGGGCGCAGCGGCGTAGGTATCGAGCTCGTGGCCGTGGCCAAACGCTCCACCGATGCCGTGGGCGCCATGTTCGACGCCTGGAACCGCTTGCAGGCTCGCCAACACGCCCATGCCACGCTGGCGCTGCCGAGTGCGAGGCCAGCGCATGACGCCGACGACGAAGAGCCTTCTTGGGCGGCGGCCACGGTGCCTATGGGTTTGGAGTCGGCGCCCGAAGCAGCACCCGTACACGCTGCCGCAATGCCCGCCAGATTACCCGCGCTGGCCTTGCGAGCGGCCACCGCCAACATCGCCCGCTCACCCATGCCCGTGCCGGGCGGCACGCGATGGGACCACCACGCACGCCGCGTCGCCGCCCTGCGCGGTGTCGTCGCCTGCGCTGTGTTTGACCAGCATTCCGACCAGTGCCTGGCCAGTGCCGGTGGCCGCCCCAGCGGAGAGCGCCTGTCAGAGCAAGGTGCCGCGCTGGTGCGCCTGATGAGCGAGGCCGGCCGCGCCGTCGGCGTGGGCCC
>JANMMH010000085.1:0-9418 GCA_031373055.1 Rubrivivax sp.
GTAACCGGCGGCCAGTGCGCAGAGCTGGCGCAGGTCGGCCTCGCGCACGCGGGCGTCGTCGTGCAGGCGTTTCAGGTGCGGCAGGTACCAGTGCACGGCGACGTCGATGGCGCTTGGCCAGGGCGCATCGGTGGCGGACAAGGCCGTATACGTCGCCACCAGCGCGCCCCACTCTTCAGCAGCACGCGGCGGCGGTGAAAACGTTTGAAGTAAGCGCAGTGGATCGTCACCCGCGCTCATGGTTTCGGCCACACGCCGCGCGATGGCAGGGCCAATACCGGGCACGAGGCGCGCCACGCGCACGCCAGCGAGCAAGCCGCGCGGGTTCTGCACCCAGCGCAAGAGGGACAGCAGGTCCTTGATGTGCGCGGCCTCCAGGAAACGCAGGCCGCCGTACTTCACGAACGGGATGCGCCGCCGGCTGAGTTCAAGCTCCAGCGCGGCGCTGTGGCTGGCAGTGCGAAAGAGCACGGCCTGCTGCTTCAGCGCCAGTCCTTCTTCGCGCCGGCGCAGCACCTCGTCGGCGACCCACGCCGCTTCGGCCGCTTCGTCGAGCACGTTGACCAAACACGGCCGGGCGCCGGCCACGCGTTCGCTGAAGAGCGTCTTCGGGAAGCCTTCCTGCGCCAGCGCGATCACGGCATTCGCAGCAGCCAGGATCTGCGGCGTGCTGCGGTAGTTCTGCTCCAGCGTGACGCGCTGGGCAGCGGGTGTGAACGTTGCGGGGAAGTCGAGGATGCCGCGCGCATTCGCACCGCGAAAGCTGTAGATCGCCTGCGCGTCGTCGCCCACCGCCACGAGACCCTGGCCGTCAGGGCACAGGCCGCGCACGATCGCTTGCTGTAGCGCATTCGTGTCCTGGTATTCGTCGACCAGCACATGCTCGAAGCGCGCCCGCAGACGCGCGGCCAGCGTGGGCTCATCGAGCATCGCTTGCCAATACAGCAGCAGGTCGTCGAAGTCGAGCAGGTGCTGTGCCAGCTTGAGTTGCGTAAAGGTGGCGAACAGCGCCTTGAGCGCATCCACATGCTGGTCGCACCAGGGGTATTCACGCTCGACCAGTTCACGCAGCGGCTGGTGGCTGCCCTGCACACGGCTATGCATGGCTAGACAAGTCGCGGCGAGCGGGAAACGCATCGTGCTGGCGTGCAAATCAAGCTGCTGGCGCGCCAAGCCCATGAGCTCTTCGCTGTCGGCGTGGTCAAGCACCGTGAAGTCTTGCGCAAGGCCCAGGTTGCTGGCATGCAATCGCAAGAGTCTGGCGGCTACGCTGTGAAAGGTGCCGCACCAGGCGAGCTGTGGCGGCGCGCTGCTGCCGGGCAGGCCCAGCGCCTCGTGCAGCAGACGCGAGACACGGCGTTGCATGGCTTGTGCTGCGCGGCGCGAGAAGGTCACCATGAGGATGCGCTGCGGGTCAGTGCCCGCCAGCACCAACAGCGCTACGCGCGTGGCCAGGGTCAGCGTCTTGCCCGAGCCGGCGCCGGCGATCACCAACAAGGGCGGCGGGCTACTGACTTGCGCTAGGCCATGGCAGGCGGCCGCGCGCTGCGCCGGGTTCAGCGCGTCCAGCACATCCGCTCGCAGCGTGGTCGTGGGCATCACTCACGCACTGTAAGGGGCTGCCCCGAGTGGGGCCCATGCGCCTGGCCTGACAAAATGTCTCGCCCTGGGAGGCTTGCAAAGGATAAACGTCATGCTGGTCGATGACCACGCACTCTTTCGAGACGGCGTGGCCTTGATGTTGCAAGTCATCGCTGCCGAGGTGGTGGTGATACACGCGAAGTCTTGTGAACAGGCGATGGAGAGGCTTGACGAGGGCGCGGCACCCGCCTGGTTCCTTCTTGACCTTGGCCTGCCCGGCGCGGGCGGCCTCGACGCCCGGTGGCGGCTGCGTGACCGCGTGGACAGCGCGTCCATCGTCGTGCTTTTTGGCAGCGACGACCATTTATTGGCGCATGCCTGCATCGACGCCGGTGCCATGGGCTTCATCCACAAAAGCAGCGACTCGCGCAGCATGATCGCCGCACTGCGCCAGGTGCTGGCGGGTGCGGTCGTCTTGCCTGCCTTGGCTGAAGGCGAGGCAACGCTCGCGGGGCCGAACCCCCTGCATGGTGCGCTCACGCCCCGCCAACGCGAGGTGCTGGCGCGGCTGATCAAGGGCAAACCCAACAAGGCGATCGCGAGTGAACTCGGCATCAACGATTCCACCGTCAAGTCGCACGTCACCGCCGTGTTGTTGGCGCTGGGGGTGAACAACCGCACCGAGGCGGCGTGCGCGGTGCGTAAGCTGGGCCTGCACTTCTCGTGAGGCGCGCCCGCGCGCTGGATGTGCCACTACCGCCCGCACCATTGCCCGTGCCAAGGCGCGCGGCTATAATGCGCCTTTCCCGGGGATTGCTGGGCGTTCAGCCAGGCCGTGACACAAGATTGGGCGGAGACTTCCAGCCCATTTTTTTTGGCCGATCGTCTTTGCGCCGGGTGAATTTCAGGCTCGGACGCGAACACACGAACGCGGTCAGACGGATACGGACTCAAGCACGGACTCAATCTCTTGGCGATCAAACCCACCCCACGCACCGCGCGCGCGGCTCGCATCACGCGCCCTGTGCTGCACGACGAGGCCCCCCTGGAGGCGGCCGCGCGCGTGGGCTGGCGCCAGGCGATCGGGGCCACCGTGGCGGGGTTGAATTTTGATTTGGTGGACGTTGAGAACGCGCCGCGCGGCTTGCTGCGCATCACCATCGACCGCCGTCCTGGGCAGGCTTACCCGGCCGGTGAGAGTGAATTTGTGCAGGTCGGTGATTGCGAGCAGGTCACGCGCCAATTGCAGTACGTGCTGGAAGTCGAAGGGCTTGAATACGCGCGGCTTGAAGTGTCTTCGCCCGGGCTGGACCGCCCGCTGCGCGTTGAGACCGACTTTGAGCGGTTTGTCGGCCATGAGGTGAATCTGACCCTCAAGCTGCCCTTTCAAGGGCGCAAGAATTTCCGCGGTCTGCTGCAAGGCGCGCCAGGTTCGTGGACGCTGCAATTGGCTGCGAAGTCTGCGGATTCCAAGCGGCGGGCCAAGGCCAAGGTCGGGGTCAAGACCCAAGCCGACGCTGAGGTCGAGCAAGAGCTCGGCTTCACTTTGAGTGAAGTGAAAGAGGCACGTCTCGTGCCAGTGGTGGATTTCAAAGGGCGTGGTGTTTCCCCCATGGAAACAGGCCAGCCCGAGGCGCATGGAGGCCAGCTGAGATGAATCGCGAAATGTTGATGCTCGTGGACGCAATTTCGCGCGAGAAGACGGTCGACCTCGACACGGTGTTTGGCGCCGTCGAGGCGGCACTCGCGTCGGCGACCAAAAAACTCAACGGTGGTGAGGTGGACATCCGCGTCGCGGTCGACCGCGACACCGGTGACTACGAAACGTTCCGGCGCTGGCTGGTGGTGCCCAACGAAGCCGGGCTGCAAAACCCCGACGCCGAGGAGATGCTCTCTGACGCGTTGGATCGCATCCCCGACATCGAAGAGGGCGACTACATCGAAGAAGCGATGGAGTCCGTGCCCATCGGGCGCATTGGCGCGCAAGCCGCCAAACAAGTCATCCTGCAAAAGATCCGTGACGCCGAGCGTGAGCAGCTGCTCAATGACTTCCTCTCGCGCGGCGACAAGATCTTCGTCGGCACCGTCAAGCGCATGGACAAGGGCGACATCATTGTCGAGTCGGGCCGTGTCGAAGGCCGCTTGAAGCGCCCCGAGACCATTCCCAAAGAGAATCTGCGCACGGGCGATCGTGTACGCGCGTTCATCATGGGCATCGACCCCACCCAGCGTGGTGCGCAGATCATGCTTTCGCGCAGCGCCCCGAGTTTCATGATCGAACTCTTCGCGCAAGAAGTGCCTGAGATCGAACAAGGCTTGTTGGAGATCAAGAGCTGCGCGCGCGACGCCGGCTCACGCGCCAAGATCGCCGTCGTCTCGCACGACCGCCGCGTCGACCCCATTGGCACCTGCGTTGGTGTGCGCGGCTCACGTGTTAACGGCGTGACCACCGAGTTGGCGGGTGAACGAGTCGACATCGTGCTGTGGAGCGACGACCCTGCGCAGTTCGTCATCGGCGCGCTGGCGCCGGCCAACGTGCAGTCGATCGTGGTCGATGAAGAGCGCCATGCCATGGACGTCGTGGTCGACGAAGAGAACCTGGCCATTGCCATCGGTCGCGGCGGCCAAAACGTGCGCCTGGCTTCGGAGCTGACAGGCTGGCGCATCAACATCATGACGGCCGAAGAGTCGCAGGCCAAGGTCACTGAGGAGTCCGACAAAGTACGCGCGCTCTTCGTCGAAAAGCTCGACGTTGACGCTGAAGTTGCCGACATCCTCATCGCCGAAGGCTTTACCAGCCTGGAAGAGGTGGCCTATGTGCCGCTGCAAGAGATGCTGGAAATTGAGAGCTTCGACGAAGACACCGTGCAAGAGCTGCGCACACGCGCCAAGGATGCTTTGTTGACGATGGAAATTGCGCGTGAAGAGCGTGTTGAAGAAGTCTCGCAAGACCTGCGCGACCTTACCGGACTAACGCCCGACTTGATTGCCAAGCTCTCGGGCGGTGGCATCCACACGCGTGACGAGTTCGCTGACCTCGCGGTCGACGAGCTGACTGAGATGACCGGCATGGACGACGCGCAGGCGCGCGAGTTGATCATGAAGGCGCGTGAACATTGGTTCACGGCCTGACATCGCGCCACCCTGAAACGCCGCAACCCATACCCGCCCCAAAGGAAACCCGACACATGGCCGTGACCACCGTCGCCCAGTTCGCCGTGCAGCTGAACCGCCCGCCGCAGGCGTTGCTCGAGCAACTGCAATCGGCAGGTGTGGCCAAGCAAACGCTTGAAGACGCCCTGACCGAAGCTGACAAGGAGCGCCTGCTCGACTTCTTGCGCACGGCGCACGGTACCGTGCTCAGCACCGAGCGCAAGAAGATCACGCTGACGAAGAAGTCCACCAGCGAGATCAAGCAGGCCGATGCCAGCGGCAAGGCGCGCACGATCCAGGTTGAAGTGCGCAAGAAGCGCACCTTCATCAAGCGCGACGACGCGCCGGCGGTGGAGGAACCCGCGGGCCCCAGCGCCGAAGAGCTGGAAGCCGAACGCGCGGCAGAAGAACACCGCTTGCTCGCTGAGCTGGCGGCTCGCCACGCGGCCGAGGACGCCGAGCGCCAGGCGCGTGAAGACGCTGAGCGGCGCGAGCGCGAGGCCGCTGAAGCCGCTGAAGTTGCGGCGCATGCTGCGGCCGAATCTGCACGAGTGGCGGCAGAAGCTGCTGCCGTCAGCGCCGCAGCCACTGCCGCGCCGGCACCCACGTCGACGAAGAAGAAGTCGACCGCTGCAACGGCTGCGGCCGCTGCCGCTGCAGCTGCCGCTGAGGTGCCCGTTGCCGCCGCTGCGCCCGTGGAAGCCGTCAAACCCGTCGAGCCGGCCAAGCCCGCGATCCGCGTGGTGAAGGCTGCCGACAAGGCGGCTGAGGACTCTGCGCGCCAGGTTGAATCCGATCGTCGGCGCAAGGTCGCCGAGACCGAAGCGGCGGCCATCCGCGCCATGATGTCGGCGCCGAAGAAAACGCTGGTCGCCAAGAAGCCCGAAGAGGTCAAACCCGAGGCGGCCAAAGAAGCTATCAAAGGCACCATCCACAAGCCCAAGGCCGTGCCCGGCGCGCCCGGCGCGGTGGTGGCCAAGCCTGGCGACAAGAAGCAGGTCAAGTCCGAGAAGCTCTCGTCGAGCTGGGCTGATGACGCCGCCAAGAAGCGCGCGCTCAAGACGCGCAACGACGCCGGCTCACGAGCTGGCTGGCGTGCCCCGCGTGGTGGCCGCCGTGGCGAGCGTGGTGACGAAGGCCAACAGTTCGCGCAAAGCGCGGAAGCTACCGTGCAGGAAGTGCACGTGCCTGAAACCATCAGCGTGGCCGACTTGGCGCACAAGATGTCGGTCAAGGCCAGCGAGGTCATCAAGCAGCTGATGAAGCTCGGCCAGATGGTCACCATCAACCAGCAGCTGGACCAAGAGACGGCGATGATCGTCGTCGAAGAGATGGGCCACAAGGCGCTGGCCGCCAAACTCGACGACCCCGAAGCCTTCACCGAAGAAGAACAAGCCGCACAAAGCGCCGAGCAGTTGCAACGCGCGCCTGTCGTCACCGTCATGGGCCACGTCGACCACGGCAAGACATCGCTGCTGGACTACGTCCGCCGCGCCCGTGTGGCGGCGGGTGAAGCCGGTGGCATCACGCAGCACATCGGCGCGTACCACGTTGAGACGCCGCGCGGCATGATCACCTTCCTGGACACTCCCGGCCACGCGGCCTTCACAGCCATGCGTGCACGCGGCGCCAAAGCCACCGACATCGTCATCCTCGTGGTGGCGGCTGACGACGGCGTGATGCCGCAGACCAAAGAAGCCATCGCCCACGCCAAGGCGGCGGGCGTGCCGATCGTGGTGGCCATCAACAAGATCGACAAGCCCGACGCTAACCTCGAGCGTGTGCGCAGTGAGCTTGTGGCTGAAGGTGTGGTGCCTGAAGAGTTCGGCGGTGACGCACCCTTTGTCTCGGTCTCGGCCAAGACGGGCGTTGGCGTGGATGCGTTGTTGGAGCAAGTGCTCTTGCAAGCCGAAGTGTTGGAGCTCAAAGCGCCCACAGCGGCTGCCGCCAAGGGCCTGGTCATCGAAGCCAAGCTCGACAAAGGCCGCGGCCCCGTGGCCACCGTGCTGGTGCAAAGCGGCACGCTGCGCAAGGGCGACATCGTGCTGGCCGGCAGCAGCTACGGCCGTGTGCGCGCCATGCTCGACGAAGACGGCAAGTCCATCGACGAAGCCGGCCCGTCCTTGCCGGTCGAGATTCAAGGCCTGACCGAAGTGCCGCAAGCGGGTGACGAATTCATGGTGCTGATGGACGAGCGCCGCGCCCGTGAAATCGCCACCTTCCGCCAAGGCAAGTACCGCGAGGTCAACCTCAACCGTCGCCAAGCGGCCAAGCTTGAAGGCATGTTCGAGAACTTGGGCGAAGGTGCGGCGCAAACGCTGTCACTCATCGTCAAGGCCGACGTGCAGGGCTCGCAAGAAGCCTTGGGCCAGAGCCTGCTCAAGCTCAGCACGGCCGAGGTCAAGGTGCAGATCGTGCATGCGGCCGTGGGTGGCATCAGCGAGTCGGACGTCAACCTGGCCATCGCCTCCAAGGCCGTGATCATCGGCTTCAACACACGCGCCGATGCCGGTGCGAGGAAGCTTGCCGAGGGCAATGGCGTCGAGATTCGCTACTACAACATCATCTACGACGCCGTGGATGAGATGAAGGCGGCGATGACCGGCATGCTCGCACCCGAGCAGCGTGAAGAGACGATTGGCACGGCCGAGATCCGTACCGTCTTCGTGGCCAGCAAGATCGGCACCGTGGCCGGCTGCATGATCACCGCCGGTCAGGTCACGCGCAACGCGCGCTTCCGTTTGCTGCGCGACAACATCGTGATCTACACCGGCGAAGTCGAATCGGTGAAGCGCCTGAAAGACGACGTGCGCGAGGTCAAAGAAGGCTTCGAGTGCGGTATCAAGCTGAAGAACTACAACGACATCAAAGAACTCGACCAGCTTGAATTCTTCGAAGTGAAGGAAGTGGCACGCACCCTGTAGTGCGGGCGCTGTCCCTTCGACAAGCCCCGCTCTCACCGGCGGGGCTTGTCGTTTGTGGAAGGCCAAAACCCCATGCGACACAAACGAAGCATCCCCAACCGCGGCCACCGTGTGGCCGACCAGATCCAGCGTGATGTGGCCACACTCGTGCGCGAGCTCAAAGATCCGCGCGTGGGCATGGTGACGATCAACAGCGTGGAAGTCACGCCTGATTACGTGCACGCGAAGATCTATTTCTCGGTGCTCGTGGGCAAGGCTGAAGACACCGAAACGGCCTTGAACGAAGCGGCAGGTTTTTTACGCAACGGCCTCTTCAAGCTGCTTTCGACGCACACCGTGCCGACACTGCACTTCCACTTCGACAAGACCACCGAACATGCGGCTGACTTGTCGGCCTTGATCGCGCGGGCGAATGCCACGCGGGCGAAGGAAGACTGATGAAAGCACCACGCCTGCCGCGCCGCGCCGTGCATGGCGTGCTGCTGCTCGACAAGCCCCTGGGCTGGACCAGCAACGACGCGCTGCAAAAAACCAAGGGCATGTTGCGCGCGGAAAAGGGCGGCCACACCGGCACGCTCGACCCCTTGGCCACGGGCTTGCTGCCACTGGCTTTCGGCGCCGCCACCAAGTTCGCGCAGGTGAGTCTGGATGCCGACAAGCGCTACCTCGCCACCGTGCGCCTGGGCCAGCGCACGAGCACAGCCGACGGCGAGGGTGAGCTCATCGAAGAGCGCGAAGTGAACGTCACGCGCGAACAGATCGACGCCGCCGTCGCCGCACACACCGGCGCGCTGATGCAAACGCCGCCCATGCACTCAGCCGTCAAACACCAGGGCAGGGCGCTCTACGAATACGCGCGCTTGGGGCTCGAGATCGAACGCGCAGCGCGCGCGGTGACGATTCATCAGCTGGACATCATTGACTGGCAAGCTCCTCTGCTAACCATCGACGTGAGGTGCAGCAAAGGAACCTACATCCGCACGCTGGCCGAAGACATTGGCGCGACCTTGGGCTGCGGCGCGCATCTCAGTGCACTGCGCCGCACTGGCAGCGGCGCGCTCGATGTGAACAAAGCCGTCACCCTCGAAGCCTTCGAAGCCATGAGCGAAGATCAGCGCGACGCCTGCCTGCTCAGGCCCGACGTCCTGGTGGCCGACTGGCCCGCCGTCGCACTTGATGGCGACGAGGCCGCCAGGTTCCTCAGCGGCATGCGCCGGCGCGTGGCCAAGCCTGACGCCAGCGCCGTGCGCGTCTACGGCCCGCCGACGTCTCTGAACCCTACCAACCCCGGCGCCGGCCACTTTCTCGGCACGGCCCACATCACCGGCGGCGAACTCATCGCCGACCGTTTACTCAGTCCACCAGAGGTACAGGCGCTTGCCGCTTGACGCACCATGACCCGTCAGATCCGAAACGTTGCCATCATTGCCCACGTCGACCACGGCAAGACCACGCTGGTGGACCAGCTGCTGCGCCAAAGTGGCACCTTCCGTGAAAACGAAAAGGTCACCGAGCGCGTGATGGACAGCAACGACATCGAGCGCGAACGCGGCATCACCATCCTGGCCAAAAACTGCGCCGTGATGTGGAAGGGCACGCACGTCAACATCGTCGACACGCCCGGCCACGCCGACTTTGGCGGTGAGGTCGAGCGTGTGCTGTCGATGGTCGACAGCGTGCTCTTGTTGGTGGACGCAGTCGAAGGCCCGATGCCGCAAACGCGGTTCGTCACGCGCAAGGCACTCGCCCTTGGCTTGAAG
>JANMMH010000091.1:0-3401 GCA_031373055.1 Rubrivivax sp.
CACCGTGATGGCTCTGGGCAAGAAGATCAAGAAGACGTCGGTCGTCTCGGGCGTGTGCGACGGCTTCATCGGCAACCGCATGATCGAGCAGTACTCGCGCCAGGCCGGCTACTTGCTCGACGAAGGCTGCACCCCCGCGCAGGTGGACAAGGCGGCGGAGAAGTTCGGTTTTGCGATGGGCCCGTTCCGCATGGGCGACCTGGCGGGCAACGACATCGGCTGGGCCATCCGCAAGCGCCGCTACGGTGAAAAGCCGGGCATGCGCTACAGCAAGACGGCCGACCTTTTGTGCGAGATGGGCCGCTATGGCCAGAAGACGGGGGCCGGCTGGTACGACTATGTGGCGGGCAAACGCGATGCCATCCCGTCGAGCGTGGTGGTCGAAATGATCGAGAAACATCGCGCCGAGCTCGGCGTCACGCCGCGCAAGATCAGCGACGCCGAGATCGTGCATCGCCTCGTCTTTGCCCTCGTCAACGAAGGTGCCAAGATCGTCGACGAAGGCATTGCCGGCAAGGCCAGCGACATCGACATGGTCTACCTCACCGGCTACGGCTTCCCGCTATGGCGCGGCGGCCCGATGTGCTACGCCGACACCGTGGGGCTGTTCAACGTGGTGCAGGAGATGAAATGCTTCGCCGCGAACCCGCTTGACGACGCCAGCTTCTGGCAGCCCGCGCCGCTCTTGGCGCGCCTGGTCGCCGAAGGCAAGAACTTCAGCTAACGTCGATACGGAGCGCGGCCATGGCACTGAGAATTCTGAAGTGGCTGGGCATCGCACTGGTGGTGTTGGTGTTGGTGTTGGTGGGCAATACGCTGCGCCAGGGCTCACGCCAAGTCAGCGTGCCGGCCCTGGCCCCGCTGGTGGTGGACAAGGCCAGCGTGGCCGATTCGATGTCGCTTGCGGTCCAGGCCAAGACGGTGAGCGGCCTGCTCGACCCCACCGGCGTGGCCGCAGAGTTCGACAAACTGCACGCCCACCTTCTTGCGCGTTATCCGTCGGTGCATGCCACCCTGAAGCGCGAAGTGATCGGTGGGCACAGCCTGCTCTACACCTGGCAGGGCAGCGACGCCAAAGCCAAGCCAATGGGCTTGATGGCGCACCAGGACGTGGTGCCCATCGCGCCAGGGACCGAAGCGCTGTGGAAGAAGCCACCCTTTGCCGGTGAAGTCGCCGACGGGTTCGTGTGGGGCCGCGGCGCGCTGGACAACAAGAGCAATGTCATCACGCAGCTTGAAGCGGTGGAAGCACTCATCAAGTCGGGCTTCAAGCCGCGCCGCACGGTGTATTTGATTTTCGGCCACGATGAAGAAGTGGGCGGCAAGCTCGGTGCGGCGGCCATCGTGGCGCTGTTCAAAGAACGTAAGGTGCAGCTCGACTTCGTGCTCGACGAAGGCATGGCCGTGACCGAAGGCATCCTGCCCGGTGTGGCCAAGCCGATCGCCTTGATCGGCCTGGCCGAAAAGGGCTCGGTGTCGCTGCGGCTGACGTCGCAAGCCGCACCCGGCCACTCGTCCATGCCGCCGGGTCCCGGTGGCAGCGCCATCGGCATGCTCAGCGCGGCGCTCGCGCGCTTGGACCAAAACCCGCTGCCCGGCGGCATCCAGGGTGCCGCGTCCGAGATGTTCGCGGCCATCGCGCCCGAGCTGCCTTTTGGTCAGCGCCTGGGGCTGTCCAACCTGTGGCTGCTGCGGCCCGTCATCGAGCCCATGCTGGCCAAGGGCGCGGCCACCAACGCGATGATGCGCACCACCACCGCGCTGACCATCGTCAACGCCGGCAACAAAGAAAACGTGCTGCCCGGCCGCGCCGAAGCGGTGGTGAATTTCCGCATCCTGCCGGGCGACAGTGCCGAGTACGTGGCCGCGTATGTCAAGCGCGTGATCGCTGACGAACGCATCGACGTCAAGCCAGTGGCGGCGGGTTTCGAGCCCTCCAAAGTGTCGTCGCCCGACGCTGGCGCCTACAAGCTCGTCGAGCGCACCATCCGCGAAGTGTTCCCCGACGCTGTTGTGGCACCGGGGTTGACGCTGCAAGGCACCGACTCGCGCCAGTTCGGTGACATTGCCGACCAGGTTTACCGGTTCATGCCCATCAGGTTCAAACCCGAAGATCTGCCGCGACTGCACGGCAACGATGAGCGCATCGCCATCGACCAGCTGGCGGACATGGTCCGCTTCTACCATCGGCTGCTCACGCAGTCGGCTCAATAGGTTCATCGATTCGCCAACTCATTTAGGACGCTAGCCATGACCCAAGCACTCATCGTCTCCACCGCACGCACGCCGCTGGCCAAGAGCTGGAAGGGCGCTTTCAACATGACCCATGGCGCCACCCTTGGCGGCCACGCGGTCAAGGCCGCCGTCGAGCGCGCGGGTATCGACCCCGGCGCCGTGGAAGACGTGCTGATGGGTTGCGCCAACCCCGAAGGCGCCACCGGCGCCAACATCGCACGCCAGATTGCGCTGCGCGCCGGGCTGCCCGTCACGGTGAGCGGTGCGACGGTGAACCGCTTTTGCAGCAGCGGCCTGCAAACCATCGCCATGGCCGCGCAGCGCATCATCGCTGGCGAGGCGGATGTGTATGTCGCCGGTGGCGTCGAGAGCATCTCTTGCGTGCAGCAGGAAATGAACCAGCACATGCTTGCCGACAGCTGGCTCAAGGAGCACAAGCCCGAAATCTACTGGCCGATGCTGCAAACCGCCGAGACCGTGGCCAAGCGCTATAACGTCGCAAAGGAGCGCATGGATCATTACGGTGCGGGCAGCCAGCAAAAGGCCGCTGCCGCACTCGCCGCTGGCTTGTTCAAGGACGAGATCGCACCGATCACCGTGACGGCCGGCATGGCCGACGCCGTGCTCGGCTTGCGCAGCAAAGAAGTCACCGTCAGCAACGACGAAGGCATCCGCGCCGGCACCACGTATGAAGGCATTAAAGACATCCGCACCGCCGTGCCCGGCGGTGTGGTGACGGCAGGCAACGCCAGCCAGTTCAGCGACGGCGGGGGCGCTTGTGTGCTGGTCAGCGAGAGCTACGCGCAGCAAAAAGGCCTGAAGCCGCTGGGCCGCTTTCTCGGCTTCGCCGTGGCCGGCTGCGAGCCCGACGAAATGGGCATCGGCCCCGTATTCGCCGTGCCCAAAGTGCTGGCGCGCCTGGGCCTAAAGGTCGACGACATCGACCTGTGGGAACTGAACGAAGCCTTCGCCGTGCAGGTGCTGTACTGCGCCGACCGCCTGGGCATCCCCATGGACCGCCTGAACGTCAACGGCGGCGCCATCGCTCTGGGCCACCCCTACGGCGTGAGCGGCCAGCGCTTGACGGGCCACGCCCTTATCGAAGGCAAACGCCGTGGCGCCAAGCGCGTGTGCGTGACGATGTGCATTGGCGGCGGCATGGGGGC
>JANMMH010000105.1:0-3918 GCA_031373055.1 Rubrivivax sp.
GCTGCGCTCCACACCCAGGCTCACCCAGGCCGCCACCCGTGGCGTGCCGGGCAGCGCAAACAACCACCCCGTGGCGATGGGCGGCAGCTTGAATTCACTCAGCATGCTGGCGCTGAAAACGGCGCGGTCGCTGCCGCCCAGCATGTGCAGGTGCGTCGTGCGGTCGCCAAAACGCTCGGTCGCTGGCATGGCCTCATACCCTTCGCGCAGGCGTTGGTAGAAGAAGCCTGTGCTGTCGGGTAGCCAGTTAGCACTGGCGTAGCGGATGCGGTCGATCGGCGCCACCACCACCTTGCCGGTGGCCACTTCCACCACTTGCAGGCTGCCGATTTCACCGCCGCCACTTTGCAGCGAATAGGCCAGCAGCCGCCCGTCGGGCGAGGGCGCGAAGTCCATGATGGCGATGGGTTTGCCGGCCGCCTTGGACAAGGCGTCGGGGTCGACCAGCACGCGGTCACGCACCGGGTCGGCGTCCAGACTTTCGCGCAGCATCAAGCGCAGTTGCTGCTCGCCGGGGTTGCGGCGCAAGAAGAAGAGCCGCCCGTCGTCACTGCGCACCAGGCTAGTGGCCACACCGTTGGCGTCGGCCTGCAAGGCTTGGATGCGCGCGAGCAGGGCGTCGCGGCCGGGCAGCTTGGCCATCACCTTTTCGGTGGCCTGGGCCTGCGCGCGCAGCCAGGCTTGCACGGCCTCACTCTTGACGTTTTCAAGCTCGCGGTAGGGGTCGGGCACGCGTGTGCCCCAGTGGGTGTCGAAGGCGCTGCCGGTGGGCCAGGGCGCGGGCATCTCGACGCCAGCGACGGTTTGTCGCGCGAAGGTGGTGGTCAGCATCAGGCAGCTCAGGCTCAGGGCAATCAGGGTGGTCTTCATGCAAGACTCGGGCTCGAATCAATATGGGGAAGCGGCATTGTCTGGGATGACACAACACCTCACGCCGCGCGCGTTGGCGCTGGTGGCCCTGCTCACGCTTTTGTGGGGCACCAACTGGATGCTCTTCCCGCTGGCCGTGCGTGAAGTCTCGGTGTGGACCTTTCGCGGCGTGGCCATGCTCGGCGCGGGCCTGATGCTGCTGGCGGTGGCGCGTGCGCGTGGCCAGAGCCTGCGGCTGCCCAATGCGCAGCGCCCGCGTGTGGTGGCCGCCGCGCTCGTCTACTTGGCGCTGTGGAACGTGGCCAGCACCTATGCGGCCGTGCTCATCCCCTCGGGCCAGGCAGCGCTCTTGGGCTTCACCATGCCGCTGTGGGCGGCGCTCTTCAGCTGGTTGGTGTGGCGCGAGCCGCTACTTGGGCGCATGCGCTGGGCCATGCTCTTGGGAGCGGTGGGTGTGGGCTTGCTGATGTGGCGCAGCTTTGGCGCCTATGCGCAGGCGCCACTGGGTGTGGGCCTGGGCTTGCTGGCCGGCATCGGCTGGGCGGTGGGCACGCTCATCATCAAGCGCGCGGGTGTGGACATGCAGGCCAGTGTCTCGGCCACGGTACTCACAGGCTGGCAGTTGCTCATCGCCGCCGTGCCGGTCGTCATCGGCGCGTTCGCGTTCGCGCAAGGGCCGTGGTTCGTGCCGAGCTTGAGCAGCGTGCTGCTCATCAGCTACATCGCCGTCGTGCCCATGGCACTGGGTAACCTGGCGTGGTTCTCGATCGTCGGGCTGCTGCCAGCGAATGTGGCCGGGCTGTCGTCGATCATGGTGCCGGTGGTGGCCATGGTGGCGGGCGCACTCGTGCACGGCGAGCCGCTGGGGCTGGTGCAATGGGCGGCGATGGTGTGCTGTGTGGCGGCGTTGGGGCTGGTGATGTTGAAGCCGGGGCGCGTGGCGAGTTAGCGCCACACCCACGGCCGCGCCGCGCGGTCGGCGGCTTCAAAGGCTTCGATGTCGGAGCGCAGCTGCCAGGTGCGGTCGATCGCGTCCAGGCCCGTGAGCAGCGTCTCGCGCTCGTGGATGTCGATCTCGAAGGGCCAGCGCTCGCCGCCCTGTGCACGTACTTCGCACGCTAGCAGGTCCACCGTCAGTGTTAGCGGTGCGGCGGCTGCCAGCGCACCGAGCGCCGCCACGGCATTTGCCGGCAGCACCACCGGCAGCAGGCCGTTACGCAGGCAGTTGGTGCGAAAGATCGAGCCAAAACTCGGCGCGATGAGGGCGCGAAAACCAAACTGCGCCAGCGCCCACACGGCCATTTCGCGCGACGAGCCGCAGCCAAAATTAGCACCCGTGATGAGGATGCTCGCGCTGCGCCAGGGTTCGCGGTTGAGCACGAAGTCGGGGTCCTCAGCGCCGCCGGGGCCAAGGTAGCGCCAGGGCGCAAAGAGCTTGGGGCCGTAGCCTTCGCGCGCGGGCGAGGTGATCTCGCGCGAAGGAATGATCACATCGGTGTCGATGTTCTCGCGCATCAGCGCGGCGGCCACGCCTTCGATGATGGTGACGGGCTGCATCGTCAATTCACAGCTCGCGCGGGTCGGCGATGCAGCCTGCCAGTGCCGACGCCGCTACCGTGGCCGGGCTGGCCAGGTGCGTGCGCACGCCCGGGCCTTGGCGGCCTTCGAAGTTGCGGTTGGTGCTGCTGATGACGCGTGGCGGGCTTTGCGCGGCCGTGCGCGCCTCGTGCCCGAAGCTGTCGACCCCAGCGTAAAAGCACAGTGAGCAGCCGCTGCTGCGCCACTCAAAACCAGCGTCGATGAAGATGCGGTGCAGGCCCTCAGCTTCGGCGTTAGCACGCACCTGCATCGAGCCCGGCACGACCATGGCCTTCACGCCGGCGGCGACCTTGCGTCCGCGCACCACGGCCGCAGCGGCGCGCAAGTCCGACAAGCGCGCGTTGGTGCAACTGCCGATGAAGGCGGCGTTGATGGGCGTGCCCAGGAGCGGCGCGCCGCTCTGCAAGTCCATGTACTGCAACGCGCGCTGCCAGGCGGCGCGTCCGGCGGCGTCGCTTGCATTCGCCGGGTCGGGCACGCGCATGTCGATCGGCCCGGCGTGTTCGGGGCTGGTGCCCCAGCTAACTTGCGGCGTGAGCGTGCTCACGTCGAGCGTGAGCTCGGCGTCCCAGCGTGCGTCGTCGTCGCTGAAGAGCGTGCGCCAGTGGGCGGCAGCAGCGTCAAAGGCCGCACCCTGCGGCGCGAAGGGACGGCCGGCGACCCACTCGATGGTGCGTTCGTCAGGTGCTACCAGCGCTGTCCAGGCGCCGAACTCCACCGCCATGTTGCACAGCGTGAGCCGCGCTTCGATGTCCAGCGCACGTACGGCCGCGCCGCTGAATTCGATAGCGCAGCCGTCGCCGCCAGTGGCGCCGAAGCGCGCGATCAAGGCCATCACCATGTCTTTGGCGCTCACGTGTGGCGTTTGCGCGCCATCGAAACGCACGCGCATACGCCGTGGCCAGGGCCGCACCAGCGTTTGCGTGGCCACCGCGTGTTCGCCTTCGGTCGAGCCGATACCCCAGGCCAGCGCGCCAATGCCGCCCACCGTGCCGGTGTGGCTGTCGGGGCAGACGAGCGTGCAGCCGGGCAGGGCGATGCCTTGTTCGGGCGAGACGACGTGCACGATGCCTTGATGTGCGTCGTGCAAATCGAAGAGCCGGATGCCCGCCTTGCGTGTGCTGTCGCGCAGCGCCTGGATGAAGCCCAGGCCCATCGCGCTTTGTGTGGCGTCGCTGCGTGCGGGCGAGGTGTCGACCACGTGGTCGGTGATGCCGAATACCAGCTCGGGGTGCGCCGGTTTGCGGCCCGCCGCTTCAAGACCCGCCAGCAAGGCCGGGCCGGTGCGCTCGTGCAGAAAGATGCGGTCGATGAAGAGCAGACTGCGGTGGCCGTCAAGCTCCTTGATCCGGTGCGCGCGCCAGATCTTGTCGATGACGGTCAGTGCATTCACCGCGTTATTTCTTCTGCATGAGCTTCTTGTAGTACGTCCAGCTCGTCTCGTTGGGC
>JANMMH010000118.1:0-13494 GCA_031373055.1 Rubrivivax sp.
TTGTCAAGCCAGCTTTGAACGCGGCCCAGTTGATGCCCGTGCGCTCGCTGTCGCGCAGCTGCACTTCCACGATCTTGGATTCGAGCATGACCTGGCGTTGCACCGCAGAGCGCGACGCATCCAGGTACTCGGCCACGGCGCGCATCTCGCTAGGCAGCGCGCGCACGACGATGTTGCCGCTTTGCGGTGAGACGACGACCTGGCGGCCGTCCTTGTCGCCGATGAGCAGCTTGACGCTGGCTTCGATCTCGCCCCACAGGTCATTGCGTTGCGCGGTGGTGATGCGGCTGGACTCCTGGCTGGAGCCGGCGCCCGCACTCTGCGCGGCGCCGCCGCTGGCCGGCGTGTTGCCACCGCTGCCACTGCTGCCACCACCGGCTGGTGCGCCGCCCGAAATCGAGCTGCTGACGACACGCAGCTCACTGCGCCCGCTGCGGTTGAACGATGGGTAGTTGACGGTGAAGATGCGCGTCTGCATCTGCGCCGGGCTCACCAGGATGTGGCGGCCAATGACCTTGTAGTCGAGCTTGTGCACCTCACGCAGCAGTTCCAGCGCTTCGCGCAGCGTCACGTCTTTGAGCGCGATGCTCATCGGGCCTTTGATGCCCGGGTCGACGGCCACCGACAAGGGTGTGTCGTTGAGCAGCGCCATGAACAGCAGCTCGGGGCTGGTGTTGCTGAGTACCAAAGAGAAGCGACGCTCGCTCCTGAGTGCGGGCGCGGCTTGTGCGGCCTGCGCGAGCTCGTCGCGTGCGGCAGGTGCTGTGATGGTAGCTGCGGTGTTAGCACCGGCGGCCGGCGCGCCCGGCTTGGCTTGGGTTGCGGCCGGTGGTGGGGCTTCCAGCACCTGGCGCAGCGCCGGCATCAAGGGTGCTACCGCCGGCGGCGGCGCGGTGCTGGCGCAGCCGCTGGCCAGCAGTGTGGTGATCAATGCCATGCCAAGCGCGGCGCTCGCGCCGGACAAGGTCTTGGGCGAAGCGGCGTGGTTCATGGTGTCGTGAGCGTGGCCGCTCGGCTCAGGGATGAAGGGGCTAGGGCGTGCTTGGGGCTGCCGTCGCGTGTGCGGCCTGCGGTTTGCACCGTGTTCGAAGGCGGGCTGCCCTCGGCGGGTGTCTGTGTCTCGCTGCTGGCTAGCAAGGGCGGCAGCAGAGGCAGCGTGCGGCGTGTCTTGCCTTGCTGGATGTCGACCTGGTTGGCGCCGATGGCGGCCACGCTGGCTTGACCCGGCAACCTGGCACCCACCGCCAGCCATTGCTCGCCGAACAAGGCCAGGCTGCGGCCGTCGGCGTCGACGCGGATGGCGCGCAGGGCTGGCAGTGACGGGTTGGCTGTGGCGTCGATCGGCAATGCGCTGGGCAGCCGAGCACCGGCCAAGGCTGCCGACGCGCCGTTGGCCGCCGGCATCACAAAGGGCCGCATCGGGTCGGCCACTGCAGCGCTGCTGCTCAACAGCAGAACGGCCGTGCACAGCACAGGGTTCATGAGGCGGCTCCCCAGCGTGGTTCCAAGCTCAGCACATGGGCCTTCAGCGTGAGCTGGATGGCAGGCCACTCGCTGTTGTCCAGCGTCAGCGTTTGCCACTGCAAGGCCTGGGCGTGGCGTTCGATCTGCGTCAGCAGCAGCTGCAACTCGGACCAATTGCCGCTAACTTTCAAGCTGATGGGTAGACGGTAGAGGCGGCGTGTGCCTGCGGCACCCGTGGTCGCAGCTGCCGTGCCGACGGCCGCTGCGCCAGCGGCTTCGCTGTCACCCGCCAAGTCAAGCTCCAGCAGGCTTGTCGCGCCCACGGTGGCCACCACCGCGCGAAGCGTCTCGGGCAGCCTGGCGGCGTCGGCCACGCGCTGTTGCATGGCTTGGTTCTGCGCCAGCGCGGCTTGCAGCTTTTCGCGCAGGCGGGACTCTTGTTCGCGCAGCCGCAGTGCGTTGGCCACGCCGCCCGCTTCGGCCTGGCGCAGACTGTCGAGCTTGGTGCGCATGGCCTGCACTTCGCCGCTCGTGCGCTTGAGTTTTTTCTCCAGCGGCGCGGTGATCAGCGCGTCACCCACGCCAGCCAATGCGAGCACGCTGACGCTACCGAGCAGCAGCTTCTCGCGCAGCGGGCGCTGCGCCCACCAGGCAGGTATGTCTTTGAATTTCATGGTGTGCCTGGCGCTGCAGCTGGCGCGCTTTGCGGTGTTGCGCTGGCGCGCACCACAAAGCGGAGATAGGGCGCGCTGGTCTTGTCGTGGCGCACTTCGATCGAGCGCGGCTGCACCTGGCTTTGGCGCTCTTGCGCACTGAAGGCCTGCACAAAGCCGCTGACGGCCTGCGCCGAATGCGCCAGCCCTTCAAAGCGCGCGCCGCCGTAGCGTTCAATGTCGATCTTGGACAGGCTCAACTCGGCCTGGCCCAGCGTGTGCACACGTGCGAGCCATGACGACGCGGCCAGGCTTTCGCTGCCGTTTGGACTCGCACCGACACCTTGCGCGAGGGTGATGTCGGATTCAAGCCGCTGCAGCTGCTGCGCCAGGTCGGCGAGCAGGCTGAGCGACGGCACGGGGCGCGCCTGCGCTTGGCGCAAGCTCGCGCTCAAGGTCTGCTTCTCGGCGTCGGCCGCGCGCAGCTTGGTTTGCAGCTGCTGTGCGTAGACCGACATGCCACCGGCCGTCAGCGCCAACACCAGCACCACCAGGGCCAGGCTGTGATCACGCCGTGGTAGCAGCCGGCTCGCGTCAAAGAGTTCAATCATGCGGCGAGCTCCGCGGCGATGGCGGGAGCCGGGGCGGGGGCGGCGGCAACTTGCAGGTCGAGCAAGCGCGCGGCGGCCACGCAGGCCAGCGCGGTCAAGTCGTTGTCGCTTTCGATGTGTTCGGCGGTCACGCCATTCATGCTCATGTGCTTGTCCAGCTCAAAGAGCTTGGCGTTCAGCGGCAGCGCAGCGCGCAGCGATTCACGTGCCGGTGCCGGCAGCCCCGGCATGGCAGCCAGCACGTGGCGCACGGCCAGCGCGGTGGCCTGGCGCTCGAAGTGGTCGGCGGTGCGCTGAATGTGCAGTGCCAGTTGCTCTTCGAATTCACCGTTGTCGCGTGGCGCGCGCACCGGCAGCGCCAGCGTGCGCAGTGCGCAGAACTCGCCGCGCCACAAGAGGCCGATGCAGATGTCGTTGCCGATGAAGGCCAGCGCGACGACGCCGTCAGCACCCGCGTCTTGCAGGAGCGTCATGCCACGCAAGGCGCTGTCGACGGTGTCGATGGCGCGCAGCTTGATGCCCGCCGCGTGCAGTTGCGCGAGCTGCGCCTTGGTGGGCGCCACGCGCCCAGCCACGGCCAGCACCTGCGGGCGCATGGCTTCGTTGATGCGTGGCAGGGCCAGGGCCGTGCACAGCAGCTCGTCGGGCTCCGTCTCCATGGCTTCGGCCAGCGGGAAGCGCACGGCAAGTGCCAGCTCGGCGTCGGGCACCTCGGGGCGGTCCATCGTCAGCAAGTGGCGTTCATGGTGGCGCAGCACCAGCACTGCCTGGCTGTGGTCAAAGTGGCCTTGCGCCTTCCAGGTACGCAAGGCCGTGGCCTCACCTTCGGCCACGGCGCTGAGCACCAGGCGGCCTTCTTCGCCGCCGCTTTGAACACGCGCCAGCAAGCAGCGCTCGCCCAGCATGAGGGCGGTTACGGCCGTGGGCACGCGTGGTGCGAACCAGCGTGCAAAGCGCTGGCGGCTGGCGCCAGCCAGATGGGTGAGCTTGGAAGAGGCGATCGGCATACCAGGTGATGGTGCCGTGACACCTTCGCGGCCGGTGCGAAGAAATCAGCCCGCTTTTGCCACCATCTCGTGCCGCCGGCGGCTGCCGCGCTACCAGACCTCGCGGCGCAACACGGTCTCGCGGTTGGCGCGGCCCCACGAGGCCAGTGCCAGCGGGCCGCTGCCGCTGATCAGCCAAGGCAGGTTCAAGGGCGTCAAGGCCTGCAGGCTGTTGAGCCCGCCGCAGCTGTTGCCCGTGGCCGCTGCCCCAGCCAGCCGCAAGCCCAGGCGCCCCGGCGCGGCGCTGGGGGTTGCAGGCAGTGGCAACCAGGCGCGGCCACCACGTGTGCTAACCGCCGAGCTGAGCGGTGCTGCGCACGCGCTGAGCGTGGCGAAGACGCCGCTGGGCAGCTCCACGCCCAGGTTGGCAGGTGCCACGGTGACGCAGCCACGGTCTTCGGTCATGGTCACCCAACCCGCGCTGGCGTAGCGCTGCAACTCGAGCAAGAGCCGCACGCCTACGCGCGCGTCGCCATGGCCGGGTGAAAGCGCCAGGCGCCCGCTGTGGAACACCGCGCCGGCATCAAAGCCCAGCGCGCTTTGCGTGGCGCTGGCGCTCAGGCTGGGGTTGCCGGCCACCGCACTCTCGCTGCTGTCGTTCACGCTCAGCGTCCAGGCCAGGCTCGGGCTCAGGCTGGCTTGCACGGTGCCCGCCGCCATGTCCAGCACAAAGCGGTCCAGGCTGCTGGCGCTGATGCGTGCCTGGCCTGCGCCCAGATCAGCCACGCTCAGCGCGCCGAAGGACGAGGCCAGCGTGGCGCTGCCCGCGCCGCTGGCGGCCATCGTGGGCGTGGCGTGGGCGGCCACGAGCTTCATCAAGCTGCCACTCCAGTACAGCGTGGTGCTACCGGCAGCGTTGCGTGCCGTCACCGTCACCTGTGGTGCGCTGGCCCAGCCGAAGCCTTGGCCGAAGAACGTGGCGCCGCTGCCGCTGGCCATGCACGCTGCGTTGGCCGTGGCCAGCAGCGGCGCAGGCGTCACGCTCACGCTCAAGCTGTCCGGCACGAAGCGCCCGGCAGTGGCGGTGCTGGAGTTGATGGCGCGTGTGGCCGCAGCCGTGTCCAGGGCGTCGATGTCGGCGTAGCTGCTGTCGCTCAGGCGCAGGGTGATGGCCCCCACCTCGCCATAGCTCACGCTGTGGTTGGCGTAGGCCCCGGCCACCGCGCTGCTGGGTGTCATCGACAAACTGGAGGCCGTGCAACCCGCGGGCAAGACACAGCCGGTGACGGCCAGCGCAGGCGTGCCGTCGTAGCCCGTCATGACATTGCCGGCGGCGTCGCGCGCCGTGGCGGTGACGCTGAACGGCCGCCCGGCCTGGTGCACCACGCCGCCGCTGGCGCTGGCGTTGCTGAGCGCGCGCGCCGTGCCCGCGCTGGCGGAAGTCTGGTCGCTGACCGCCAGGCTCAGGCTGGCGGGGATGACCGCAAAGCTGTCACCGCTGCACGCCGTGACGCTGTCGCTGCCCCTCGTGTAGCTCAGCATCAGACGCATGACGCGTGTGCTGGTGGGCGGCGGTGTCAGCGTGACGCTAACTCTGGAAGTGTCGGCAAAGCTAGCACTGCCCGCGTTGCCCAGGTTGAGCCAGCTGGCGCGGCAGCTGCCGCTGGCCGTACCCGTGTCATTGCGCGCATCGAGCCAGCTCAGGCTCACCGTGCCGGTGAAGCCGGGGTACAGGCCGCCGCCGCTGGCGGCCAGGGCGATGACGTCCACGCTGGCCGGCGCACCGGCCACGCGTGTGCGCAGTGGCCCACTGGTGGCGTTGGCGGTGGTGTCGGTCTCGAAAGCTTCGAAGCCAGCGGGCGTCAGGTCGGCCACCGTGGTCGTGGCCCGGTGGGGGCCGAACTCGCTGGTGTTGCCGGCAGCGTCGGTGGCGGTGGCGGTGATGCGATCGCCCACGCTGATCAAGCCCGAGGCAAATACCACGGTGCCGTTGACTTGTCCGCTAGCGTCGACGGTGAGCGCACCGAGGTAGACCTGGCCTTCGCCGTAGCCGCTGTTGTCGGCCGCCGCCTTGAAGATCTCAACGCGTGCGCCTGCAAACGCCGCCTGGCCGCTGCCCGTGCCGACATAACCATAGACCGTCATCGACGCGCCCGAAGGTGCGATGCCTGCGGCCGTAAACACGGGGTGGTCCATGCTGAGGTTGGCCGTGCCCGCGCTGGTGAGGCCGTCGTTGGTGTTGACGCCGCTCGCTCCCAAATCGATGCCTAGACCCACATTGCTGTGCGTGCTGTTGGCGCTGATACGTACTTGCGTGGCGGTGCTGGCGGTCACCATCATGCCGGCGCCGCCGTTGTAGGCGATGAGGTTGCGGTCGGCCGGTGCCGTGCCGCCCACCACCACGTTGCCCGCACTGATGCTCACGCCGCTGCCACCGTTGGCTGCGGCGCCATCACCCGCCGCGTTCACGCCGATCCAGTTGCCCACAACGCTCGCGCCGCTGCCGGCCAAGCTGATGCCGTGGCCTGCGAAGCCTTGCACCACCAGGCCGCGCACGCTGCTGGCGCTGGCGGTGAGCACGAGGCCGCTGGTGCCCGCCGGCGTGGCCGCGCCGCTGAGCACCACGATGGGGGCAAAGCTGCTGGCATTCCAGCCGCTTTGGGTGGTGGCGTCGATGGCCATGGCGCGTGTCAGCGAAGGCAGGGCGGTGGCTGGCGCGATGACACAGCCCGCCGCGCCGTAGCCACTGCACGCGGGCAGCGCAAAACGAATCGTCGGTGTCGGGGCGGCCGCGCTCAAGGCGTTGAGCTCCTGGATCGCCGCACGCAAGCTGCACACGCCGCTGGCCGTAAGACACAGGCCGTCACCGGCGTTGGTGTCGGCTTCGTCGAGCGTGGTGTTGACGACAAAGTCGACGATCAGCCCGGCAAAGTTGGCGCTGAATTCCGAGGTGTTGTTGCTGCTGTCGGTCGCGGTGGCGCTGAGCTTGCTGCCCAGCGCCACGCTGTTGGCCGCCACCGTGATGCTGCCGCTGAAGTTGCCGCTGGCGTCGCTCGTGAGCGTGCCCAGGTAGCTGCTTCCCGCGCCGTAACCCAGCACATGGCTGTCGCTGACGAAGAACTCCACGCGGCTGCCGGCAAAGAGGCTTTGCCCCGCCGCGCTGCCCACAAAGCCCGCCAGCGTGAGCGTGGTGCCGCGCAGGCTGGCGCTGGTGATGACGGGCGCGTCCATCAGCACATTGGGCTGCCCACTGGTCTTGGCGCCGTCATTGAGACTCACGCCGTTGTTGGCGAGGTCGATGCCCAGCCCGGTGTTGCCGGTGATGTGGTTGCCTAACACCGCGTTGCCACTGACAGCGCCGGTGACCACCAAACCCGCGCCGCCAAAGCTCTTGATCGCCCAGCCCGCCACCGTGCTGCCGCTGCTGCTGAGCGTGAAGGCGGCCACGCCCGCGCCGGCGCTGGTGCCACGCAGCTCCAGCACGGGCGTGCTGGCCCAACCCGGCTGCGTGCGCGCGTCCAGCACCAGCGCGGCGCTGACGGCGGGCAGCGCACTCGTCGGCGCGATCACCGCCACACCGCTGCTGAAGAGGTTGACGCTGGCGCGCAAGCCTGCGCTGCTCGTGCCGTTGCCGATCATGAAGATCACGTGTTCGATGGCGGCCGCGCGCCCGCTCACCGCTAGGCTGGCGTCAGCGCCCAGCGCATTGGCGTTGGTCAAGACTTGGCGCAGGGAGCCGGCGCCGCTGTCGCCCACGTTCACCACGGTGGCAAAGTTGAAGCCGAAGTCCACGCCGCTGGGTGCCGTGGCGCCAGGCACCACCAGCGAGAAAGCTTGCGCCGTGCCGCTCGGGCCGGCGCTGAAAACACCCGTGCTCGTGTTGAACACGGCGCCGGTGCTGGCGGCTGCGGCGTCGCCCAGGGCGGGGTTGATGCCGCCGACATGGTCGCTCACCTGCCAGGCAGCGTTGGTGTTCCATTCACTGCGCGCCGTGAGCACGGGCAACAAGGTGGCGGTCGCACCCGTGCGGCTGGCTAACACGCTGGATGACACCACACGCACGGCCCAGGTGCTCGCACTGCTGACGGAGAAACTGTAGTTGCCGCTGGCGTCGGTGGTGGTGGCTGCCGAGTAGGTGGCGCTGCTGCCGCTGACGCTGTAAAGCTCAACCCGTGCGTTGGGCCGCGCGCTGCCGCCGCCGGCCAGCGCCGTGGCTTTGCTGCGGCCAGCGCCGCCGCCGTAGTTGGGGTCCTCGAAGACGTTGCCGCTGATGCTCACCGTCGGCCGCAGCGCGATCAAGGCGGCCACACTTCGCGCGCTGCCACTTGAGCTTGCAGCCTTGCTGCCCGTCGGCGCGGCATTGGCCTGCAAGACATAGGCCGATTCAAGCGTCGCGCCGGTGGGCCCGGACCCGGTGCCGATGTCACTGGCCTCGGCCATGCCGGCGGGTGGCGTCATGGTGTTGCTGCCGTGGCTCTGCGCAAACACGGCCACCAGCATGGCGTTGGCCACCGTGGTGCTGAAGCCCGTGGCGCTGGGGCTGCTGGTGCTGGCGCCGGCCACGGTGCCCAGTGCGTTGAGCACGGGTGCCGTGCTGTCCACGCCGCTAAAGGCCAGCATGGTGCCCGCCACCCGTTCGCTGCTGCTCAGGCTGAAGCTGAAGCTCGCCGCGTCGCTCGCCGCGCGCACACGGTAGAACACGGCCACCGTCAGCACGCCGGCATCCACCGTTTGTGGCGTGAGCGCCGCGCTCCATCCCGACGGGGCACTCACGCTGGTGCCGCCTCGGCTGGCCACCACGGCGAGCAGCAGGTCACCCGTGCTGGTGCCCGCAGGGCTGCTCAGGCTGATGCTGCTGGCGTTGGCGGTGTTGGTGCTGGCGGCGACGAAGGCAATGGCGGCGTGGGCCGCGCCGCAGGCGACCAGCAAACCAAAGCCGGCCAGCATGGCGCGAGCACGGCGCACCAGGCTGCATGTTGTTTGGGCGTTAGCAGGCATACAGCGGCGCCGTGCCACCAGGGTTCTTGCACAGCGTATGGCGCGCTTCGAACTGGCGCTGCACGAAGTCATTGCTGGCCGCGCCACCGGTGTTGGCCACCGCCAGCACACGGAAGCTGGCGAGCTTGAGGCCGCCTTCGTCGAGCGTGCCGCTGGCGGGCTCGCGCGTGCAGCTCACTTGCAGCTGTAGGTCAGCCAGCGGCGATGGCAAGGCCAGCGTTTGCGTGGCGAAACATGGCGGCAGCGCGTCGCCCGGTAGGCCCAGCAAACCCTGCGTATCGCTCACCTGCCACAGGCCCCACTCACTGCCGCTCTTGGCGGCGGCCAGCGCGCGCGCGGCTTGCAGCTGTAAGCCTTGGCTGTGCTGTGACTGCGACAGCATCAGCAGGCCTGCCGACAACATCAGGCCCACGATCACCAACAGGAAGACCATGCCGGGCAGCGCGATGCCACGAATCCGCGGTTTGAAGGCGCGCTTCATGGCGTGTTGTCCAGTGGCAGCTGGTGCAGCACATCCAGGCTGGCGCCGCTGCCGGCCACACCCAGCGTGAAGCGCAGCGTCAGCATGCCGATGTTGGCCAGCGCGCTGCTGTAGCTGGCCGCGCAGCTGGACAAGCCGCCCAGCAGCAAGGCGCTGCTGGCGGAGCCCAACGCGGTCAGGCTGTCAGGTTGCGTGGCGAGCCAGCCGTAGCCGATGTAGCGCCGCAGCTGCCAGGTGTTTGTGCCGGCGCCGGTGGCTTCGGGCACACAAGCTAACGTCACAGGTGTGCTGACGATGAAGGCACGCGGCGAGTCGGTGCTTTGCGGCAGCGCGCCGGCCGCCGTGAAACTGAGGTGGCGGCCCGTGGCGCTGCGCACGAGGCCGCTGCGGCGGTTGTTGCCGGCGTAGACATCGGCCTCGGGCGTGCCCAGGTTGCGCACCACGAGCTGGCTGTCTGCGTCCAGGCTAACCAGCGGCGTGCCGATGACGTCAAAGCCGTTGTCGGTGGCGTCGCTCAAGTCGAGCGTGTCGCCGCCGGCAGTCACACTGTCGATGTTGCGCCGCCAGCGCGCGGCGTCGCGCACGGGCACCCATTCGATCCAGGTGCCGCCGGCATTGGCGACCACGCGCACGCTGTTGGGCAGCGCGCCTTGCAGCTCATCGCCCACACGGGCGATGGCGGCGTCGGCGGTTTGCGCGAGCGTCAGGCGGTCGCGGTTGGCTTGTTGTGACGAGGCGATGCGCGTCACCAGCGTGGCCGAGAGCGACGCGATGAGGCCCATGATGGTCAGTACCACCACCAGCTCCACCAGGCTGACGCCACGCTGCGCTTGCATCGCATTCATCGCTTGGCGCGCCAGGCGCCCAGCAGCAGCGCGCGGCCGTCAGGCCCGGTCACGTTGACCTGGATCCACCAGCCCTGGCTGGCGGCCACCCCGCTGAAGGCCTGCGGCTGCACGCTGATGCTGGCGCCGTAACTTTGCAGGCCTGGCACGGCCTGGCCTTCGATGTCGCTGATGCCGTTCATCGTCAAGCCGTCGTAGTCGCTGATCGAGGCGAAGCCCGTGCGCCCCGGCGTGGCGGCGGCGACGGCCGTGCCCGGCAGCGGCTGCAACTCGATTTCGCGCAAGAGCGACTGCGCGACCGCGAGTTGCTGGCGCGCCACCAGCGGGTCGGCGCTGCGCGTGGACAGCAGCGTCCAGGCGCTCCAGATCGAACCCATCACCACGGTGGCCAAGGTCAGCGCCACGATCAGTTCGACCAGGGTCACGCCGGCTTGGCGTGCTAACGGTTTGAATGTGCGCTCAATGCACATGGCCGCTCACGGCTTCGATGCGGATCGCGGGTGATACCACGGCGCCGTCGGCGCTGCGCACGTTCAGGCTCAGCGGCGTGGTGAAACTCGGTGCGCCGTCGGCGCTGAAGCTGAAGCTGGCGCCCGCGCTGAGCGTGAGGCCTTGCGCGTCGAGCAGCCATGCGCCGTCACCACCTGGTGCTGCCAGCGCTTGGCTGCACGCGGCGTCCAGGCATACGGTCATGGCGGCGGGCGTGGCCGTCAGCGTCACGTAAACGCTTTGCCGGCGCGCCACGGCGCTGGCTTGTGCGATGCGCAGGCTGGAGATCAATTGGTCGGCCAGGCCTTGCACGGCAAAAGGTTCGCGGTCGCCAAAACGCGCCATACCCACGGCGGTGATGATGGCCATCAAGGTCATCACGACGACCAGCTCCACCAGCGTGAAGCCGAGCTGTCCACGCGGGCGTAGGCCGCTTGATCCATAACGCCGCAGGCCGCCCGAAGGCGGCCTGCGCAACAGCGCGTGCGAGGGCACGGTTGACGCCCGTCGTGTGTGGCGTTAGCAGCCCGTCACCGTGGTGGCGACCACCGGCGGCGCGTTGACGCTCGCGGCGGAGGTGTAGGTCACCGAACAGTTGGCCGGCGTGGCGGCATCGCTGAGCTCGATGCTCACCACCGAGCCCGCTGCGGCGGCGCCGGCGTTGGTGGCGGAGATGGCCCAGCTGTCCGCCGCCGCGACGTTGGCGGCGACCAAGACCCCGGTGGTGAAGGAGCCCAGCGCCTGCGGGTAACAGTGGTTGAGCGCCACCGAAGTGCCTTCCATGCTGACGCTGGTGCCGGTGGCCGTGCCACAGGCGACGCCGTTGGCCATGGCACTGGCCTTGACCAGACCGGTGGCGGCCTTGATCGAGCCGGCCACGGCCTTGACCTTGGCTTCGCGCGCCTTGCCTTGCAGGTCGGCATAGCGCGGCAAGGCCACGGCGGCGAGTACGCCCAGGATGAGGATGACGGTGACGAGCTCCACCAGCGTGAAACCGCCTTGGCGGCTGGCGCGGCGCTGAAGTTGGATAGACATCTTGGGTGCTCCGAATGGGGTGGTGTGGTGATCGCGTTGGGACGCTGCAGATACGGGGAAGTCGCTGCCGCCTCCGCCATTCTTTTCGACCCCGCAACTTGTGACTTGAGTGAAAAGAGGCGCGAATCACGTGCTGATTTGCACGCGCTCGCTTGCACTGCCTCCCGGGCGCTCAGCGTATTTGGGTGCGCCCCAGATCCCACATCGGCATGAACACCCCCAGCGCCAGGATCAGCACGCCAGTGCCCAGGAACCAGATCAAGATGGGCTCCAAGGTGGCCGACAGGCGCTTGACGGCGTAGTCGACCTCGCCCTGGTAATGCAGCGATATCTCGCGCATCAGCTCTTCGAGCGAGCCCGACTCTTCACCGATGGCGAAGAGCTGCAAGAGCGTGGACGGCAGCACCGCCATATTGCGCGCTGCCGCCGTGATGGACGTGCCACGCGCGAGCTCGCCGCACATCTGCATCACGCGGCTTTCATACCAGGTGTTGCCCAGCGTGCGGGCAGTGACGGCCAGCGCGTCGGTAATGGTCAGCCCAGCCTTGATCGACGATGACAGCGAGGCCGTCAAACGCGCCAGCACGATGCCCTGCAGGATGGGGCCAACGATGGGCAGCGTGAGCTTCTTGCGGTCCCACCACATGCGCCCGCGTGGCAGCGCCAGCCAGCGTGTCCAGCCAAAGACGCTGGCGCCGACGCCGGCGATGAGGTAGGGCCAGCCCTGCAACATCACCGTGGACATGCCCAGCAAGAACTTGGTCAGCATCGGCAGCTCGGCGCGGGCTTGCGCAAAGACTTTGGCAAACGACGGGATGACCCAGATGTTGACCACCACGATGGCGATCAACACGGTAAGGATCACGAACATGGGGTAGCGCAGCGCGGCTCCCACCTGCTCGTTGGTGGCACGCGCAAATTCGCGGTGGCGGTAGAGCTCCGCAAAGGCTTCGGGCAGGCGACCGGTCTGTTCGCCGACTTGCAGCATGGCCACGTCGTAGTTGCTGAAGAGGCCGCTGCTGCGGTGTTCACGCTCGGCCGCCGCCACCAGGGTGTGGCCGTTGTCGAGGTCGCGTGTGATGCGCAGCAAGAGCTCGCGCACAGGCGCGTCGCCGCTGGAATCGGCCGCGAGTTGCAGCGAGCGCATCAAGGGCACACCGGCGCGCAGCAGGGATGCGAGTTCACGCAGCACCATGCCCAGGTCTTGCTGCACGCGCTTGGCGTTGGGGCGCGTGAGACGCTCGCGCCAAGCAGCGAAGGCGCCGGATTCAGCGTTACCTGCCGGGCTGGTGACAGAGGCAGTAGCGGCAGTAGCGGCAGTAGTGGCGCTGCCGGTTGCGGCTTTGGCCGGTGCACCGGCGCGCACGTCCAGTGCCACCATGCCTTGGCTGGCCAGCTCGCGCGCTACCGCGGCGGCCGACACGCCGGGCATCACGCCCTTGCGCTCGGTGCCGCCGGCGTCGCGCGCGCGGTAGGCAAAGGTGGCACTCATGGTGGCCGTTAGCCTTGGCGCAGGCCGATGCGCATGGCTTCGTCGACGGTGGTGTGGCCGCTGACCGCGCTGCGCGCGCCTTCGACGGCGAGACTTGCGCCGCTGAGCGTCTGGCGCGCGGCGCTGGCAAAGCCGGCCATGTCGTTCTTCATCAGGGTGCCGATCATGTCCTGGTCCATGGCCAGCACTTCGTAGAGGCCGTGGCGGCCTTCAAAGCCGGTGCTGCGGCAGCGTGCGCAGCCGCGCCCGCGCTTCAAGCCCGTGGCGTCCCAGCCGTTGCGGCCGAGTTGCATGTCCAGCCAGCTGCGCTGCGCCACGCTGGGCTCATTCGGTTCAGCGCAACTGCCGCAGACGCTGCGCACCAGGCGCTGCGCAATGATGAGCTGCAAGGCCATGCCCACCATGTAGCTCGGCGCGCCCATGTCGATCAAACGCGCAGC
>JANMMH010000137.1:0-3868 GCA_031373055.1 Rubrivivax sp.
TGACCTCGCTCAAGCCTTTGACCACGCCGGCGCTGGCCAAACTGCAAACGCTCGACGCGCTGGGCCTGAAGGGCTTCAACGTCGGCATCTGGCACGGTCTGTATGCCCCCAAGGGCACGCCCAAGGCGGTGGTCGACCAGGTCAACACGGCCATGAAGGCGGCCTTGAAGGACGCCAACTTCGTGCGCAACCAGCTGGCCCTGGGCGCGGTGATCATCGACGACGCGCGCAACAACGGCGCCGAGCACAAGAAGTTCGTCGAGGCCGAAATCGCCAAGTGGGGGCCGGTGATCAAGGCTGCCGGCCAATACGCCGACTGAGGCAACTAAGGCAACTAAGCCGGAACTAACGCTCAAAGCACGCGCAGCGGAATCGTCACCGGGCCGTCGTTGACGAGGCCGACTTTCATGTCCGCGCCGAAGACGCCGGCCGCCACGTCCGGGTGGCGCTCCCGCGCCATGGCCACCAGCTGCTCATAGAGGCGCCGCCCATGCTCGGCAGGCGCGGCGCCGGTGAAGCTGGGACGGTTGCCCCCCGAGGTATCCGCCGCCAACGTGAACTGCGAGACGATGAGCAGGCCGCCCTGCACGTCTTGCACGCTGCGGTTCAACTTGCCGGCGTCGTCGCTGAAGATGCGCAGCTTGAGCAGCTTGTCGAGAAGGCGCTGCGCCTGCATATCCGAGTCTGCGGGCTCGGCGCAGACCAAGACCAAGAGCCCTTGCGTGATGGCGCCCACCGTGATGCCGTCAACCAACACAGCAGCTTCACTGACTCGCTGCACCAGCGCAATCACAGCGGGTCCCGCTGGTCGTCGATGTGGGCTTCCACGTTCAGCGGCAAGAGCTGAATGCTGGCCCGCAAGCCCGGCACCGCCGCCATCAAGGCCTGCTCAACCGACGTGCGCAGCGCCGCCGCCCGGCCCAGTGTCCAGTTGGACGGCATGTGCATATGCATGTCGACGAACCGGCGCTGCCCGGCGCGGCGTGTCGTGAGGTGATCGAAGCGAATGGCCTGGTGGCGAAAGACTTCGAGCGTGCGTTCGATCTCGGCCAGGGTCTCGGGCTCGACCGCGCGGTCCATCAAGCCGTCGGACGAGCGGCGCACGAGGCTCACGCCTTCGCGCATGACGTTCAGCGCCACGGCGATGGCCAGCAGTGGGTCCAGCCACAGCCAGCCTGTGGCCATGACACCAAACAAGCCGAGTACCACGCCGGCCGAGGTCACGACGTCGGTATAGAGGTGCCGGGCGTCGGCCTCCAACGCGATGGACCGGTGCGCGCGCGCCTTGCGCAGCATGGCCCAGGCCAGCGCGCCGTTCAGCACGGAGCTCACGACCGACAGGGCGATGCCCAGCCCCACGGCGTCTAGTGCCTGCGGGTGCAACAGCCTGTCCACAGCGGCCCAGATGATGGCCAGCGCGGCGGCGAAGATCAGCACGCCTTCGAAGCCACTGGAAAAGTACTCGGCCTTGTGGTGCCCGTAAGGATGGTCGTCGTCAGGCGGGCGCGCGGCCACGGTGACCATGGCCAAGGCGAAGATGGCACCAGCCAAATTCACCAGCGACTCCAGCGCATCCGACAACAAACTCACCGAGCCACTGACCCACCAGGCCAGCGTCTTCAGCGTGATGGTGGCCAACGCGACCGCGACCGAGAGCTTGAGGTAGGCGCTGACCTGCATGGACTGGCGCCGTGTGCTTACGTCAAACGCTGAGCGTGATGCGCGCGAATTTGCGCTTGCCCACCTGCACCACAAAGCTGCCGGCCGCCACCTTCAAGGCCTTGTCGCTGATGACCACACCGTCGATACGCACGCCGCCCTGTTCGACCAGGCGCAGCGCCTCGCTTGCACTTGGCGCCAGGCCCGCCTGCTTGAGCAAGGCGCCAATGGACAGCGGCGCGTCGCCCAGAGCAAGCTCGGGGATGTCGTCCGGCACGCCACCTGCAGCGCGGCGCTGGAAGTCGTCTTCCGCGGCATCCGCTGCCGCGCGGTTGTGGAAGCGCGTGGTGATCTCTTTGGCCAGCATCACCTTGGCGTCTTTGGGGTTGCGCCCGGCCGCCACTTCGGCCTTCAGTGCGGCAATCTCAGCCTCGGGCCGGAACGACAAAAGCGTGAACCAGCGCCACATCAAGGTGTCGCTGATCGACAGCACCTTGGCAAACATGGTGTTCGCCGGCTCGGTGATGCCGACGTAGTTGCCCTTGCTCTTGGACATCTTCTCAACGCCGTCCAATCCTTCCAGTAGCGGCATGGTCAGGATGCACTGCGGCTCCTGGCCGTACTCCTGTTGTAAGTGACGGCCAACCAACAGGTTGAATTTCTGGTCCGTGCCGCCAAGCTCGAGGTCGCTCTTGAGCGCCACCGAGTCGTAGCCTTGCATCAGCGGATAGAGAAACTCGTGCACGGAAATGGGCGTGTTACCCGCAAAGCGCTTGGCAAAGTCGTCGCGCTCCATCATGCGCGCCACGGTGTAGCGCGCCGCGAGCTGGATCAATCCGCGCGCACCCAGCGGGTCGCTCCACTCGCTGTTGTAGCGAACCTCAGCGCGGCTGATGTCCAGCACCAAACTGATCTGCTCGAAGTAGGTGGTGGCATTGGCCTCGATCTGCTCGCGCGTGAGCGCCGGGCGGGTGCTGTTGCGGCCTGAAGGGTCGCCAATCATCGAGGTGAAGTCACCGATCAGCGGGATCACCACATGCCCCAAGTCTTGTAACTGACGCATCTTGTTGAACACGACGGTGTGTCCAAGGTGCAGGTCAGGTGCCGTCGGGTCCAGGCCGAACTTGATGCGCAGTGGCTTGCCGGTGGCTTCGCTGCGCGCAAGTTTCTTCAACCAGTCGGCTTCAGGCAGCAACTCCTCGCATCCGCGCATGGACAGCGCCATTGCCTCATGCACGCGGTCAGAAACAGGAAGGGGGTTAACCGGCATGGCGTGGGCGCTGGAAAGAAGCCGGAGCTTCGGGGTTATCTTGGATGCCAAGCAGGTGGCGCTGGCTATACTCGCCGCTCGCTCCACCAAGGGCAACAGGGGCATCAAGCCCTGGGTGTCCAAGGCCGGCGCCGCTTGCAGAGAGGTGGGACCGATTCTAGTGGACGCCCCCCGCCCAGCATGCCGGCATCGAGCTTGTGTCGGACTTGATTGACCACCGCCCTGGCCTTGCAGTGAATCCATCCGCCGCATTGCCCGCGCTTCCAGCAGGAACCCAGCGCTTGCTTTCTTTTCTTGGTCATCGGCTGGCACTGGCCACATCGAAGCTGAAGCAGTACCACCGCGGTGTCACGGTGGGCTTGGTCATCGCCATGGCGGGCTTTGGCATCACGGCCTTTGGCATCGCGCCGCTGGCGCCCGACGCCGCGCAGCTGCCGCAGCGCTGGATCAGCGAGAGCGTGGAAGTGTCTGGCGTGGGCGAGCAGACGCTGGCACTGTCGCAAGTGGAACTGTCGCTATGGCGCAGCGACGTCACCCGTGGCAACGACAGCGCCGAAGGACTCTTGCGCAGGCTGGGCGTAATCGATGCCAGCGCCGCAGCGTTTCTACGCAGCGACGCGCTGGCCCGTAAGCTGCTTAGCGGCCGCGGCAAGATGCTGCAGGCGCGCGTCAGCAACGACGGCCGGATGCAAGAACTGGTGGCGCGCTACCCGACGGAAAACAACGCCGAGCAGCCTGACCTCAGCAAGACCCACTTCACGCGTTTGAGCATCCTGAAATCGGGCGATGGCTTTGAGGCCAAGTCCCAGCTGGGCACCTACTCGACGCAAATTCGCATGGCCAGCGGCACCATCACGAGCTCGCTCTTTGCCGCCACCGACGATGCGCGCCTGCCCGACGCCGTGGCCGCGCAGCTGGCCGAGATCTTTTCGACCGACA
>JANMMH010000151.1:0-5644 GCA_031373055.1 Rubrivivax sp.
AGGTCGCGCCCCGACGCACGCACGATGCCCACCGCGCCACGCCCGGGGGCGCTGGCGATGGCCACGATCGGGTCTTGGTAGCGCCCCAGGTTTGGGGCTGTGGCAGCAGCGCGCATCGTCTTTGAATTGTGGCGCGCCGCCTTGGTTGGCGCGGGTGGAGAAGCACCCAGGACCACATTCAGGCCTGTGCGCTTGGCTCCTGAGCCGGTGTGTTGCACCGGGTCGCCCGCATGTCTGCATCGTCGGCACTCAAGGCCCCGGACTCAACCCCCGCTATGAGGGTAAGCGGCGCAGCATCGTGACCTTGTTGGCGCGCCGCGGCGCAGGAACAGCCGCTTACTTGCCCATCACGCCCATGCGCTTGTTGATGAACCACTGCTGGGCGATCGACAAGATGTTGTTGGTCAGCCAGTAAAGCACCAGGCCGGCAGGGAAGAAGAAGAACATCACGCCGAACATGAGCGGCATCATCCACATCATCTTGGCCTGCATGGGGTCGGGTGGCGTGGGGTTGAGCCAGACCTGGAACAGCGACGACGCCGTCATCAACACCGGCAGCACGAACCAGGGGTCTTTGGCGGCGAGGTCGGTGATCCAGCCAATCCACGGCGCGTTGCGCATCTCCACGCTGGACAAAAGCACCCAGTACAGCGCGATGAAAAACGGCATCTGCACGAAAATCGGCAGGCAGCCGCCGAGCGGGTTGACCTTCTCCTCTCGGTAGATGCGCATCATCTCTTGCTGCATTTGCTGCGGGTTGTCTTTGAGCCGCTCGCGCATCTCCATGACCTTGGGGTTGATGGCCTTCATCTTGGCCATCGACTTGTAGGCGGTGGCGTTGAGCCAGTAGAAGGCGATCTTCAGCAGCACCACCAGCGCCACGATGGCCCAGCCCCAGTTGCCCAGCACGCTGTGCAGCTTGTCCAGCAGCCAGAAGAGCGGCTTGGACAAGAGGTGGAAGTAACCGTAGTCCTTCACCAGTTCAAGCCCCGGCGCCAAGGCGGCGAGCTTGTTTTCTTCTTGCGGGCCGGCCAAGAGCGTGGCCTCGTGCGTCTTGCTGGCACCCGGCGCAACTTCACCCAACGAGGTGACCATGGCGATGGCGTAGTGGTTGTCACCGACCTTGGCCGTGCGGAACTCGCGCGGCGCGTTGGTCGGCAAGAGCCAGGCCGAGGCGAAGTAGTGCTGCACGATGGCGATCCAGCCGTTGTCGGCGGTCTTGTCGTGATCGGCCTTGCCCTTTTCGATGTCCTTGAACTCGACCTTGTGGAATTTGTTGGCGTCGGTGTAGAGCGCGGGGCCAGTGAAGGTGAAGTAGAACGACGACTCGCCCTCGGGCGCGTTGCCGTCACGTGCAAGCTGCAGGTACAGCTCAGGCGTCACGGCGGTGGCGCCGTCATTGAAGAACTCGTGCTTCACGGCAACGGTGTACTCGCCGCGCTTGAAGGTGTAGGTCTTGACCAAACGGCGGCCGTCCATGGCGGGCGACTCGAAGCGGATGCTGATCTGCTCGGCGCCTGCCACGAGCGTGCGCTCGCCAGGCATCACCGTCATCACCGTATGGTGGTTGGGCAGCGCCACCCCGGGCTGCTTGGTCACCAGGCCGGTTTCAGCTTTGTAGAGACGCTTCGCGCTTTGATCGAAGAGCACGACTTTGCGGGTTGGGTCGGCCTGGTCCACGAACTTCAGCAGTTCAAGCCGCATCAAGGTGCCGCCAGCACTGTCGAACGTAGCCTTGACGACGTCAGTGTTCAGGGTGACTTGCTCGCCGCGCGACGCTGAGGCCGTGGCGGCAGGAACGGGCAAGGCCGTGGCGCCTGGCAAGGCGGCCGTGGCCGTCGGCGCAGGCACACCACTGGCCACGGGCGCACCGGGGGGCGGCAGGCCGGCCGCCGGGGCCGATGCGGCGGCAGTGCTGCGCTGCGCGCCGAAGATCGAGGGGTGGCCTGAGTGCTTGTTCCAGGCGTCCCAAAGCAGCACCAAGGACATGGTGAAGACGACCCACAGCAGGGTACGGCGGATATCGGTCATGTGAGCTTTCGGGTCGCAATTGGGTCGGGTTCGGATTCGGGTTCAGCGCGGGCAAGCCCGAGCCGGGTTAAGAGTCGCGCCTCGCGCGGCGGCACCGGGTCATGGCCGCCGGCGCACCAAGGGTGGCAGCGCAAGAGTCTTGTGAGCGTCAGGGCGCTGCCTTGAGCCGCGCCGTGCCGCTGCAACGCGGCGAGCGCGTAGGCCGAACAGCTGGGCTCAAAACGGCAGTTGTTGCCGAGCCAGGCTTTGAAGAAGAGGCGGTAGCCGCGCACCAAGGCCATCAGTACCGTTTGCGGCGTACGACATAGCCGCGCCCAGGCTCGTGTCACGACAGCAGTCATGGCAGCCCTGTATGCCGCACGGACTCAGCGTCCGGCGCGCGCGAAGAGCTGTTTCAGCTCATCACGCGCGGCGTCGCGCAGGGCCACGGACGCGGCCGAAACAAACTGCGCCGCCGCGAATGGCGACCGCAGGCGCACCAACCATAGGCCAGGTAACAGGCCGCTTGAATGCATCGTCATGGCCGCGCGTATCTGGCGCTTGAGCAGATTGCGCGAGACCGAGCGCCGCGCATGTCGTTTGGGGATGACACAACCCAACCAATGCCGACCGGCCAAGTTGTCCACAGTCACGGCACCGGCGCGCAACAGATCTGTGAATAACTCTTCCGAAATCGGCGTCGGCCGTCTGCCAGCGGCGCGCGAGGGCACATCCATGACGTGATGCATGGCGAAGTGAGCACTTCGTGATCGGGGGGGCGTCGCCAGCACGCGTTCGAAATCGGCCGTGTGTACAAGGCGGCCGATCATGGCGGCGGCGGGGCTTAGACGGCCAGGCGCTTGCGGCCTTTGGCGCGGCGCGCATTGATGACGGCGCGGCCACCGCGGGTCTTCATGCGAACGAGAAAGCCGTGGGTACGGGCGCGGCGGATCTTTGAAGGTTGGTAGGTGCGCTTCATGGCGGTTCCAGTGGTCTTGGGGCTCGGGGCGAGCCGCTATGCAATCAAAAAGGTAGAACGTGTTCGGCAAAGACTGTCGCGCGCACGCATCCGGGAAACCCACGATTACATCAAAAAACGCCTTTACGGTCAAACACTTGCACCACGGCGTGCGGCTTAGCGGGTGGTCAACTTGGGGTTGACGCTGGCGCCGAAGTTGTGGATAACTGCGTCCCCACTGCGCACCGGCACCCCCGTTTGGGCGCAAGCAGCCTAGAGATTTCCACACAAAAATGATCCCCGACCTATGGCAAGCCGGTTGCTCGCGCCTTGCCGCCGAGTTGCCTGAACAACAGTTCAACACCTGGATCCGGCCGCTACCGGGGGCCAGTGTGAGCGCCGACTCGCCCGAGGCCGCCGTGCTTTCGGTGCTGGTGCCCAACCGCTTCAAGCTCGACTGGATCCGCACCCAGTATGCCCATCGCATCGAAACGGTGCTGTCCGAGCTGGCAGGCAAGCCCGTGCGCCTGGAGCTCGCGTTGGCGCCGCGCGAGCAAGCTGTACCCGCATTTGCAGGTGCCCTGGTGCGGCCAGGGCTGAACGGCCACGCTGCCGTACGCATGGACGCGGCCTCTCTGGCCATGAGCGTGATCGACGCCGCTCAGGCCTCGGCCGCGCAACCGACGAATCACTTTTCGGCCCCTGCACCGAGCACCACGCGCCACAAACTGAACCCGGCATTGACCTTTGACACCCTGGTCGCCGGCCGCGCCAACCAAATGGCACGCACCGCCGCGCTGCACGTCGCGGGCGCGCCAGGCGCCATGTACAACCCACTGTTCATCTACGGCGGCGTGGGTCTTGGCAAGACGCATCTGGTGCATGCCGTGGGCAACGCACTGCTCAAAGACAAACCCGACGCGCGCGTGCTTTATCTGCATGCTGAGCAGTTCATCAGCGACGTGGTGAAGAACTACCAGCGCAAGACCTTCGACGAGCTCAAGGCCAAGTACCACTCCCTGGACCTGCTACTCATCGACGACGTGCAGTTCTTCGCCGGCAAGGAGCGCACGCAAGAGGAGTTCTTCAACGCCTTCGAAGCCCTTCTGGCCAAGCGCGCGCACATCATCATGACCAGCGACACCTACCCCAAAGGCCTGGTCGACATCGACGAGCGCTTGACGAGCCGCTTTGACGCTGGCCTGGCCGTGGCCATCGAGCCGCCCGAGCTTGAGATGCGCGTGGCCATCCTCATCAAGAAAGCCCTGGTCGAAGGCGCCGAGATGCCCGAAGACGTGGCCTTCTTCATTGCCAAGAACGTGCGCGCCAACGTGCGCGAGCTTGAAGGCGCCTTGCGCAAGGTCTTGGCCTACGCGCGCTTCAGTCAGAAGGACATCCACATCGCGCTGGCACGTGAGGCCTTGCGCGACCTCTTGTCGATCCAGAACCGGCAGATCTCGGTCGAGAATATCCAAAAGACGGTGGCTGATTTCTACAAGATCAAGGTCGCCGACATGTACAGCAAGAAGCGCCCGGCCTCGATCGCGCGGCCGCGCCAAATTGCCATGTACATCGCCAAAGACATGACCAAGAAGAGCTTGCCCGAGATCGGCGAGCTCTTCGGCGGGCGCGACCACACGACCGTGCTGCACGCGGTGCGCAAGATCGGCGAAGAGCGTGGCCACAACCCAGAGCTCAACCAGCAATTGCATGTACTCGAGCAGACGCTCAAGGGCTGAACGCTTGGGCTGCAAAGGGCAAGCCAAGGACTGGCAAAGCCTGTGGACAATGCGCGAACAAGCTTGGGTTTGTCCACAGGCCAAGGCCCGGACGCGAAGTTATCCAGAAAACGGGTACAGCAGCAAAGGGCTGTTGCGCACAGGGTTCATCGCGAGCTAAGGGACTGATAAAGAAGGCGAAAATAGCCTTGTCCCCAGGCCGAAGCGGCGCCTACTACGACTACTAAGTTTAAAAAGAGAGAAAGACATGATCGTTCTCAAAGCGCCTCAGGAGAAGGTTCTCGCCGCGCTGCAGTCGGTAGCCGGCATCGTCGAGCGACGCCACACCCTACCCGTGCTGGCCAACGTGCTGCTGCGCAAGAACGGTGACGCGGTGGAGTTCACCACCAGCGACCTGGAGATCCAGGTGCGCACGAGCGCCGATCTCGGCGGTGACGCGGGCACGCTGTCCACCACCGTGGGTGCGCGCAAGCTGATCGACATCCTGCGCGCTTTGCCTTCAGACCAGCTCATCACGTTGTCGTCGGCGCAGAACAAGCTCACGCTGCAAGCGGGAAAAAGCCGCTTTACGCTGCAAACTTTGCCCAGCGAAGACTTCCCGCTGGTCAACGAAGCGGTGGACTTTGGGCCGACCTTCAGCGTGCCGCAAAAGACCCTGCGCGACCTCTTGAACCAGGTGCACTTTGCGATGGCGGTGCATGACATCCGCTACTACCTGAACGGCATTCTTTTCATCGCCGAGGGCAAGACGCTGACGCTGGTGGCCACCGACGGCCACCGCCTGGCGCTGGCTCAAAGCACGCTCGAAAACGCCGTGCCCAACAAGCAGGAAGTCATCCTGCCGCGCAAGACCGTGCTGGAGTTGCAACGCTTGCTGGCCGACGAAGAAACTGCGATCGAGATGCGCTTTGCAGGCAACCAAGCGCGCTTCAACTTC
>JANMMH010000160.1:0-1665 GCA_031373055.1 Rubrivivax sp.
CCCCCCCCCCGGGGCCGCCACTTTTTAGCCCCCCCCCCCCCCCCCCCCCGGGCGATGCCGGGTTGGGGGGGCCACCGCCGTTGACGCGCTCCAGCGCCTGTCGCTTCCTCCACCGCCAAACCCCCACCCTGACCCTCCCCCTGGGAGGGGGAAGGTGTGGAAATCAAAGCTTGCAACCGCGGCCGGGGTCGGTCAGCGACTTGCTGGCCACGCCGATGACCTTGTTCTCCTTGGCCGAGACCTGGCGCAGGTAGATGTCCTGCACCGGGTTGTGGCTCTTGCTCAGCGTGAATGTGCCGCGCGGGCTGTCGATCCGGGCCTTTTGCACCGCAGCCGCGAACTCGGCCTTCTTGGTGATGTCACCCTTCACCGCCGCCAGACCCACGGCCAACATCTGTGCGGCGTCGAAGCCCTGAACCGCGTAGACATCGGGCTGCAGCTTGTAGGTCTTGGCGTAGGCCAGGCGGAAGGCGTTGTCGCGCGGCGTGCCCAGGCTGTCGGCGTAGTGCAGTGTCGTCAGCAGGCCATCGGCGTCGCTGCCTTGCGCTTCGAGCGTGCCGTCGGTGAGGAAGCCCGCGCCATAGAGCGGGATGTTCTTCTTCAGGCCCGCTGCGGCGTAGTCCTTGACGAACTTGACCGCGCCGCCGCCGGCGAAGAAGGTGTAGACGGCGTCCGGTTTGCTCGACGCGATCTCCGTCAGCAGCGCCTGGAACTCGACACCGGGGAATGGCAGGCTCAGCTCCTTGAGCACCTTGCCGCCGCCTTTCTCGAAAGCCTCTTTGAAGCCGCGCACGCTCTCGTCGCCGGCAGCGTACTTCCAGGTGATGGTGACGACGTTTTTGTGGCCCTTCTTGGCCACCACCTCGCCCATCGCATAGCCCGGCTGCCAGTTGCTGAAGCTGCTGCGAAAGATGGTGGGGCCGCACATCGCGCCGGTCACGGCGTCGGCGCCGGCGTTGGGCACGATCAGGATCGTGCCGCTGTCCTTGGCCACGCGCGCCATGGCCATCGCCACGCCGCTGTGCACCGTGCCGACGAGCACGTCGACGTTGTCGCGCTTGATGAGCTTGTTGACGTTGTCGGTGGCCTTGGCTGGGTCGCTCTCGTCATCGACCTTGACGAATTCGATCTCGCGGCCCGAGAGCTTGCCGCCCTGCTCGGCCACATAGAGCTTGAAGCCGTTTTCGATCGCTGTTCCAAGGGCCGCGAAGGTGCCGGTGGCGGGCAGCATGAGGCCGACTTTGAGTTTGGCTGCGGGCTGAGCTTGGACGAGGGATGCGCCGACGGCGAGTGCGCAGGCCAGGGCGATCTGTTGGTAGAACATGGTTGTTTCCTGTGAATGGTGGGAGTAAACGGGGAAGGGAGGCTGCCGCCTGCGGACTGGGCGCGAAGCGCTCAGGCGCGGCCCGCCTCGAGCTCGCGCAACTTGAAGCGCTGAATCTTGCCGGTGGCCGTCTTCGGCAGGTCGCTCACGAACTCGATGAAGCGCGGGTACTTGTAGGGTGCCAAACGGTCCTTGACGAAGGCCTTGAGTTCGATCATCAAAGCGGCTTGGTCGGCCTGCGCGCCGGCCTTGAGCACCACAAAGGCCTTGGTCTTGGTCAGGCCGTCGGCGTCTTGCTTGCCGATCACTGCGGCCTCCAGCACGGCGGGGTGCTGTACCAG
>JANMMH010000172.1:0-2010 GCA_031373055.1 Rubrivivax sp.
GGGGTGCAGAAGCCGCACTGCAGGCCGTGGCAGGTGCGAAACGCAGCCTGCATCGGGTGCAGCGTGCCGTCGGCTGCGGCCAGGCCTTCGATGGTGGTGACGTCACTGCCCGCAGCTTGCGCGGCAAGCATGTTGCAGCTCTTCACCGCGCGGCCGTTGACATGCACGGTGCAGGCGCCGCACTGCGCGGTGTCGCAGCCGACATGGGTGCCGGTGAGGCGCATGGTCTCGCGCAGGAATTCGACAAGTGATGTCTGCGGTGCAACGTCGCGCGTGACGCTCGCGCCGTTGACCTTCAAGGTCAGCTGGGTCATGGTGTCTCCGTGGGGCTGGGTGGGGTCGGCGCTGCGGGTTGTTCACAACACGTGGCGCGGCTTCGTCTCGCGGGCAATCCTAGGCCCGCAGCGGCACGCCGCGGCCCTTGGAAACCCCTAAGTCGCTGACAGCTTGTCGCCGCCGCGCCCGTGCCCTGGGTGCGCACTACCTGCGCGCGTTGGGGAAGAAGAGCTGTTCGCCGTTGATCTTGTAAGCGGCGATGACCGCCTGCCCCGCTGGCGCCACCACCCAGTCGGCAAAGGCGCTGGCCAGGTCTTGCTTGACGTGCGGATGTTTGGCGGCGCTCACGACCATCACGCCGTACTGGTTGGCCAGGCCTTTGTCGCCTTCCACCACGATGGCCAACGCCGCGCGATTCTTGAACGCCAGCCAGGTGCCGCGGTCACTCAGCGTGTAGGCGTTCATCGACGCGGCCATGTTCAGCGCGGCACCCATGCCGCAGCCGCATTCGCGGTAGCCAGCGGGCTTGGCTGACGCGATGTCGATGCCGGCAGCCTTCCACAAGCGTTGCTCGGCGGCGTGCGTGCCACTCTTGTCGCCGCGGGAGACGAAGGCGGTGCCGGCGCCCGCGCCCGCGACAGCCTTGAGTGCCGGCGCGATGGCGCTGCCGCGCGCCTTGGCGGGGTCGGCGCTCGGGCCGATCAGCACGAAATCGTTGTACATGACCTCGCGGCGCTGCGTGCTGAAGCCCTCGGCGACGAACTTCTCTTCGGCCACCGTGTCGTGCACGAAGACGACATCGGCGTCACCCCGACGTGCCATGTCCAGCGCCTGGCCGGTGCCCACGGCGACCACGCGCACGTCGATGCCGGTGGCTTGTTTGAAGGCAGGCAGCAGGTGCGCGAACAGGCCCGACTGCTCGGTCGATGTGGTCGAGGCCATGACGATGAAACGCTCCTGCGCAGTGGCCGCGCCGCAAACCGTGGCGGCCAGCAGCAGGGCCGCAGCGCGGCGATTGAAAGACTTCAGGTCCAAACCAGTTCTCCTTTTAGGAAGTTCGACGCGGCATGGGGCGCCGCGTCGTCGAAAAATTGTGCCGTCGGCAGATCGACCAGCAGCCGCCCGGCCTCGAGGTAGGCCACGCGCGTGGCCAGGCGCTTGGCCTGACCCAGGTTGTGCGTGCTCATGACCACCGTCACGCCCTCGTTGCCAAAGCCTTCGATCAAGGCTTCGACCTCGCGCTTGGCACTCGGGTCCAGGCTGGCCGTGGGCTCGTCTAGAAACAGCAGGTCGGGCTGCAAGGCCCAGGCACGCGCCAGCGCCAGGCGCTGCTGCTGACCACCCGAAAGCACACGCGCCGGCCGCTCGGCCAGGCCGGCCAGACCGACACGAGCCAGCGCTTGCGTGCAGCGCGCGTTGCGCGTTGCCGCCGGCCAACCGCGCAACCACAGGCCCAGCGCCACGTTGCGGCGAGCGCTGAGATGCAGCAGGAAGGGCCGCTGAAAAACCATGGCCGCCACCGGCTCGCGGCCCTCGCGGCCGTCTGCCAGGCGCGCCAGCTCGCGCTGGCCGCTGCACGGCAACAGGCCGTGCATCAAACGCAGCAGCGTGGTCTTGCCCGAGCCGTTGGCGCCTACCAAAGCCAGGCGCTCGCCGCGTTGCAGCGTGAGGTTCACGTTTTGCAAGGCGGTGACATCGCCAAACGCCACCGTGACGCCGTGCAAGGTGAGCAAG
>JANMMH010000174.1:0-10674 GCA_031373055.1 Rubrivivax sp.
CTTGGCCAGCACCATGTCCATGTTGCTCATCAGCGTGCGAAAGAAGGGCCACTGCTTGTGCATGCGGCGCAAGAGCTCGATGCGCGCCTCTCGGGCGTTAGCGTCTTTGCCGGCTGCCGCCAAGAACGACTCGACCGCCGAGCCAAACCCGCACCAACCGGGCAGCGCTACTCGACATTGGCCCCAGGAGAAACTCCACGGAATCGCACGGAGGTCTTCAATCGCCTGCGTGGCTTTGCGCGATGCTGGGCGCGAGCCGATGTTCAGCCCGGCGATCTCGCGGATCGGTGTGGCGGCAAAGAAGTACTCGGTAAAGCCGGGTGTCTCATAGACCAGCTTGCGATAGGCCGCGTAGCTGGCCTCGCTGAGCACCTGCGCGGCTTCCAAAAACGCGGCGGGTGCTGCGCGCGTCGGGTGCAGCATGGTCGCTTCGAGCGTGGCCGCGACCAGGGTCTCCAGGTTGCGCCGGCCGATCTCGGGGTTGGCGTATTTCGAGCCGATGACCTCGCCCTGTTCGGTCAGCCGAATCTGCCCGTTCACGGTGCCCGGTGGCTGCGCCAGGATGGCCTGGTAGCTGGGCCCGCCGCCGCGCCCCACCGTGCCGCCGCGGCCGTGGAACAGACGCAGCACGATCCCGTGGCTATCCCCTAGTTCGCGGAACTGTTCGACCAGGCCCACCTCGGCGCGATACAGCTCCCAGTTGCTGGTGAAGAAGCCGCCGTCTTTGTTGCTGTCGCTGTAACCCAGCATCACGTCTTGCTCGCCGCCGCTGCGCTTGACCATGCTCACAATGCCGGTTAGCGCGTAGAACTCGGCCATGATCTGGCGTGAACGCTGCAAGTCGGCAATGGTCTCGAAGAGCGGCACGGTGATGAGAGCGGCATGTGCCTCGCCGTCCAGCGTGCCGGTGAGCAGGCCGCATTCCTTTTGCAGCAGCAGCACTTCAAGCAGATCGCTCACCTCTTCGGTGTGCGAAATGATGTAGTGGCGCAGGGCCTGCGGGCCAAAGGCCGCAAGGGACTCGCGCGCGGTCTCGAAGATCTCCAGCTCGGCCAGCGTCCATGCCGAGTAGACCGCGCCGCGCACACGCAGCGGCCGTGCGTCGTTCAGGAGCGTAAGCAAAAGCGTGCGCCGCGCCGCTTCATCCAGCGCGCTGTAGTCCGCCTCGATGCGCGCGGTTCGCAACAGCTCTTTGATGACGGCTTCATGCTGGTCGGAGCTTTGCCGCAAGTCCAGCGTGGCGAGGTGAAAACCGAAGACCTGCACGGCGCGCATCAGGGGCGCCAGTCGCGGCGCGACCAGCGCCTGCGCGTGGTGCGAGCGCAGCGAGGCTTCGATGGTGCGCAGGTCCACCAGCAGCTCGTGCGCGACCGCATAAGCGTCTTGCGGTGCGACGGCGTGGCGCAGCGCTTCGGTGCCGGTCAGCTTGTGCAGCGTGGCGGCCAGGCGCGCGTACATGCCGATCAAGGCGCGGCGGTAGGGCTCGTCTTGCCTGTGGGGGTTGTGGTCGGGCGAGCGTTCAGCCAGGGTCTTCATCGCCGCGGTGACGGGGGCCAGCGTGCCTGAAATCGATAGCTCGGCGCCGAGCTGGTGCACTTCGGTGAGATAAAAGCGCAGGGCGACTTCGGCCTGGCGCGATAAGGCGTGGCGCAGCGTGGCGGCACTCACGTTCGGGTTGCCGTCGCGGTCACCACCGATCCAGTGGCCCATGCGCAAGAAGCTGCCGACATCATGGCCGGGCAGGGCCTCTTCGACCTCGCGGTACAGGCGCGGGATCTCGCGCAGAAATGTCGCTTCGTAATACGACAGCGCGTTCTCAATCTCGTCATGCACGCTGAGCTTGGCGGTGCGCAGCATGCGCGTTTGCCACAGCTGCGTGATGCGCGCGCGCAGCAAGGCAGCGTTCTCACGCTGGGCTTGTGGCGTCAGCGGCTCGTCGCGCTGCACCAGCAGCTCGGCCAGCGCACGCTCGGCGTCGAGGATGCTCTTGCGCTGTACTTCGGTGGGGTGGGCGGTGAGCACGGGCGAGATGTAGGCCTGGGCCAGCACACGTGCGATGTCGCTGGCGCGATGGTCGGCCTTGTGCAGCCGCTCGAAGGCGACTGCGAGCGAGCCCTCGCGCTGGTCACCCTGGCGCTCGTGAATGGCGCTGCGGCGCACGTGGTGGCGGTCTTCGGCGATGTTGGCCAGATGCGCGAAGTAGCTGAAGGCGCGGATCACGGTGACCGTCTGGTCGGCCGACAGGTTTTTGAGCAGGCGGTCGAGCACGCGCCCGGCGCTGGCGTCGCGCTTGAGCCGGTAGGCCACCGAGAGCGTGCGCACGCGCTCGATGAGCTCGAAGGCTTCGTGCCCGGCCTGCTCGCGGATGACGTCACCCAGGATGCGACCCAGTAACCGGATATCTTCAACGAGCGGGCGGTTCTTCTGCGCCGCGTCGTCGTTCACCTTAGTCTGTACACCCGAAAACTTGTTCCTGACAGGCTTTGCAGTCACTGCGGATTTCGGCATAGCGTGCTCCCAATGAAGTAACCGGGTTACCCATTGTGCCTGCGCCGATGGCGCAGCACGAGCCCTGGCGATAATCGCGCCCATGCAAACAAGCCTTGTGATTGCCACCCGCGAAAGCCGCCTCGCCCTGTGGCAGGCCGAGCATGTGCGCGAGCTGCTCGCACGGCGTTTGCTGCTGCACGTCGAACTCCTGGGCATGACCACGCGTGGCGACCAGATCCTCGACCGCACCCTGTCCAAGGTCGGCGGCAAGGGCCTCTTCGTCAAAGAGCTTGAAGCCGCGCTGGAAGACGGCCGCGCGCACCTGGCCGTGCATTCGCTCAAAGACGTGCCCATGGAGCTGCCGCAAGGTTTTGCGCTGGCAGCCGTGCTCGAGCGCGAAGACCCGCGTGATGCGTTTGTCTCCAACCACTACGCGCGGCTGGAAGACCTGCCACACGGCGCGTGCGTCGGCACGTCGAGCCTGCGCCGCACGGTGCAACTGCTGGCTCTGCGAAGCGACCTGCGCATCGAGCCCTTGCGAGGCAATCTTGATACGCGCCTGCGTAAGCTCGACGAAGGTGGCTATGACGCCATCGTGCTGGCCACCGCCGGCCTGGTGCGCCTGGGCCTGGCCGCCCGCGTTCGCGCCAGATTTGACGCCGCGCAGATGACGCCTGCGGCCGGGCAGGGCGCGCTGGCCATCGAAGTGCGCGAGCACGCTACCGAGCTGCGCGCGGCATTGGCCACGCTCGCGCACGCGCCCACCGAGCTGGCCGTGCACGCCGAGCGCGCGGTCTCGCGTGCGCTGGGCGGCAGTTGCAGCATGCCCTTGGCGGCGTTTGCCACCTGGCAAGGTGCGCAGCTGGTGGTGGATGCGGCGCTGGGCCACGGCGAGCTGTGGCACGAGCCGCTGCTGCGCACGCGCCAACAAGCGGCCGTGGCCGACGTCGCGCAGGCCCGCGCGCTGGGTGAAGCTGCGGCGGCGGCGCTCATTGCTGCGGGTGGCCGTCGCTACCTGGTTAGTTGAGCGGTGTCGCCGGGCACCATGTCGCCCCTGCACGTGCTTGTTACCCGCCCGCGTGAACAGGCGCAGCGCTGGGTGCGCGAGCTGGCCAGCTTCGGCGTCACTGCGCACGCGCTGCCCTTGATCGACATCGGCGACGCTGCCGAGACGGCGCCTGTGGTTCAGGCGTGGCGCCACATCGCCAGCCAGGCACTCGTGATGTTCGTTAGCGCCAATGCCGTGCAACGCTTCTTCGCGCTGAGGCCGGCGCATGTCGCGTGGCCGCAGGCGTTGCGCGCCGCGTCGACGGGCCCGGGCACGACGGCAGCGCTGCGTGAAGCCGGCGTGGCCTCGGCGCAAATCGTGGCGCCTGCCGACGACGGGCCGTTTGAATCGGAAGCACTGTGGCAACGACTGGTGCACGAGCCTTGGCAAGGCGCGCAGGTGCTGGTGGTGCGCGGCGAGCAGGGCCGCGACTGGCTAGCTGAGCAATGGCGCGAGAAGGGTGCCACCGTGCATTTCGTGAACGCCTACCGTCGAATGCTGCCGCTGTGGCACGACGCCGACGCGCAGCGCTGCGACGAGGCGATCGCCAAGCCCGCCGCGACGCTGTGGCTCTTCAGCAGCAGCGAGGCCGTGGCCAACCTGCGAAGCCTGCGCCCAAGCGCCAACTTTTCGTCGGCCCAGGCGCTGTGCACGCATGAACGCATCGCCGAAGCGGCGCGCGCCATCGGCTTTGTGCAGGTGCATGGCGTGGCGCCGCGCGTGGCCGATGTGACGGCCGTCGTGGCCACGTGGACGCAGGGGCCGTCCGTAGGACCGTCCGTAGAATCGCGTGCGCCGTGAGCGACGCCCAAATCCCCCCTTCTGCACCCGCACCCGCATCCGCTGCCATGCTCCAGGCCACGCAGCCCGACGCCGGGATGCAGGCTGCGACGGTGCCTACGGTCAACGCCCACGGCCGCTGGATCGCGTTCGGCGCGGCTCTGCTCGCCGCGCTGGCCACCGCCGCCTTGGTCTTCGCCTGGAACACGCAGCAGCGGGTCAAGGCGCTTGAAGGCGAGCTCGTCAAGCGCCAGCAGGACAGCAGCGGCCAGGCCACCGAAGCGCGCCTCGTAGCGCGCCAAGCGCAAGAGCTGGCGCGTGAATCGGCGGCGAAGCTTTCGCTCTTGGAAGTGCGCGTGGCTGAAGTCTCGCTGCAGCGTTCGCAGCTTGAAGACTTGATCCAGTCACTGTCGCGCTCGCGTGACGAAAACGTGCTGGCCGATGTCGACGCCGCCGTGCGTGTGGCCTTGCAGCAAACGGCCATCACCGGCAGCGCCGAGCCGATGTTGGCCACACTGCGCCAAAGCGACGAGCGCCTGGCGCGCTACAACCAGCCGCGCCTGGAGCGCGTGCGTCGTGCCATCGCGCAAGACCTGGACCGCGTGCGCGCGGCCGCCGTCACCGACCTCACCGTGCTGACCATTCGCCTGGACGAAGTCATCCGCGTGGTGGACGATCTGCCGCTGCTGGCGTCAGACCGCAAACCTGCGGCGCGCACCGCAGCACCTGCGGCTGCGGCGGCTTCTGCGCCGCTGTGGAGCCGCGTCACCGGCGAGCGCTGGCAAGTCTGGGCCGACACCGTGTGGCACGAGGTACGCAGCCTCGTGCGCGTGACGCGTATCGACAACCCCGAAGCCATGCTCGTGGCACCCGAGCAAGCCTTCTTCTTGCGTGAAAACCTCAAGCTGCGTTTGCTCAACGCGCGGCTGGCCTTGCTCAGCCGCCAGTTCGATATCGCGCAGTCAGACTTGCGCGATGTCCAGGCTACGCTTGAGCGTTATTTCGAGCGCGGCCACAAGCGCGTCGGGCTGGCCATCGAAGGCGTCAAACAGGTCGGCACGCAAGCCCGGCAGATCAGCGTGCCGCGGCCCGACGCCACGCTGGCGGCCATCGCTACGGCCACGGCCGGGCGCTAGCGGCAGAAGCTAACAGCCATCATGCGCGGCGTCGTCTGGATTGTTTTGCTCTTCACGGTGGCGGTGGTGGCGGCCACCACACTGGGCAGCAACGACGGCATCGTCACCATCTACTGGAGCGGCTGGCGCACCGACCTCTCGCTGAATCTCTTCGTCGTCTTGCTGGTGGGTTTTTGCATCCTGCTGACGATGGCCTCGCAGGCACTTTATTCGGTGACCACACTGCCACGCCGCGCAGGTGAGTGGCGTGCTTTGCGCAAGGAACGTGTGGCGCAGGCGGCCTTGCGCGAGGCGCTGTCGGAGTATTTCAGCGCACGTTATGGCCGAGCGCAGAAGGCGGCATTGCGCGCGCTGGAAGTTCAAGCCGACGCCGCGCCGCTCAAGCTCGACGCCGAGTTCGCTGTGCTGGCGCACCTGCTGGCCGCTGCCAGCGCGCACCGGCTGCAAGACCGTGCACGGCGGGACGCCCTGGTGACGCAGGCACTGCCGCGCGCCAGCCGCGCGTCCACACGCGCTGACGACGGTGCGCGGCTGCTCGCGGCCGAATGGGCGCTGGATGACCGCGACGCCACACGCGCCAGCGCGCTCTTGAACGAGCTGCCGCCCGGCGTGGCCCGGCGCACGCAGGCGCTGCGCTTGAAGTTGCAAGCCAGCCGCCTAGAGCGCGACCCCATGACGGCGCTGCACACCGCGCGGCTGCTGGCCAACCACGGCGCGTTTTCGCCCACAGCGGCGAAAGGCTTGCTGCGCACGATCACGCACGAAGCCATCGACAGCACACACGACATGCAGCAGCTGCGCCGTGTGTGGGACCAGCTTGAAGGCGTTGATCGGCGCGATGCTTTCATCGCTGCGCGCGCGGCGCAGCGCGCCGCCAGGCTGGGTGCGGCGCAAGAGGGTCGCGCGTGGCTGCGCCCGTTCTGGGAACGCCTAGGCGAACTCGGCCGGGACGAACGCGAACAGGTCGCGCTGGCCTTGATCGACGCGCGCGACGGGCTGGGAAACGACTGGCTGCCGAGGCTGGAAAACGCGCTGCTGGGCTTCGCCCATGAAGCTGCGGTGGTCGCGGCTGTGGGCAGCGCCTTTGCAGAGCGAAAGCTTTGGGGCAAGGCACGCAAGCTGCTCGGACAAACGGCGGCGGCGGTCGCGCTGCCCGTCGCGCTGCGCCGGCGTGCCCTTCGCCAGCTCGCCGAGCTTGCGCGCGCGGAGTCAGACGCTGAGCGCGCGCAGCGCTGTGAGCAGGCGGCGGCGGCGCTGGACTGACGGCCGCCCGCTGACGGGCGAGCCCGAAAGCGCTGGTATAGTGCGGCGCTTCGCGGCTGTAGCTCAGCTGGATAGAGTACTTGGCTACGAACCAAGGGGTCGTGGGTTCGATTCCTGCCAGCCGCACCAGTAAAGACGAGGGTCAGCACGTAAGCGCGTGCTGACCCTTTTGTCTTTCTGCGACATCCGCACCTGGCGACATACACTGCCGCGCCATGCCGCCCGCCACGACCAATGCCGCTGCTTCGACCGTCACCGTCACCACGCCTGGTGCACGCTATGACATCCACATCGGTGAGTCACTTCTAGCGCGCTCGGCAAGCTGGCAAGGCCTGCCATCGGCCGCGCGTGCCGTGATCGTTAGCAATGCCACCGTGTTGGCGCTGTATGGCCAGGATTTGCGTACCGGCCTGGCCGGCCACTACGACGAGGTCTCGACCCTGGTGCTGCCCGAGGGCGAAGCGCACAAGGACTGGGCCACGCTCAATCTCATCTTCGACCACCTGCTGACGACGGGCTGCGACCGCAAGACAGTGCTCTTCGCACTGGGCGGTGGCGTCGTCGGCGACATGACGGGTTTTGCGGCGGCGTGCTTCATGCGCGGCGTGCCGTTTGTGCAGGTACCTACAACGCTATTGGCGCAGGTTGATTCTTCGGTGGGTGGCAAGACGGCGGTGAACCACCCGCTGGGCAAGAACATGATCGGTGCGTTCTACCAGCCGCAGCGCGTGCTGTGCGACCTGAACACGCTGCGCAGCCTGCCCGAGCGCGAGCTCAGCGCGGGGCTGGCCGAGGTCATCAAATACGGGCCGATTGCCGACGGCGAATTCCTAGCCTGGATCGAGCGCGAGATGGACGCACTGCTGGGCCGTGACCCTGCCGCGCTGGCCTTTGCCGTGCGGCGCAGCTGCGAGATCAAGGCGGCGGTGGTGGGGGCGGATGAGCGCGAAAGCGGGCTGCGCGAGATCCTCAACTTCGGCCACACCTTTGGTCATGCCATCGAAGCCGGACTGGGCTATGGCCAGTGGCTGCATGGCGAGGCGGTGGGCTGCGGGATGGTGCTGGCCAGCGAGTTGTCGGCACAGCTTGGTTTGATGCCGGCGGGTTTCGCGGAACGCATGTCGCGGCTCGTGGAGCGCGCGCGTTTGCCGGTGCGTGCGCCGGCACTTGGCAGTGAACGCTACTTGGAACTGATGCGCGTGGATAAGAAAGCCCGTGCCGGCGAAATCCGTTTTGTGGTTATCGAAGACATCGGCCGCGCTGGCGTGCGCGCCGCGCCCGATACGCTGGTGGCGCGCGTGCTGCAAATGCACGGCGGCTGACGATGTACGGTTTGGCGCCTTGGGCACTGGACCCGGCACACAGCCGTGGCAGGCGCGTCGCCGAGCCGGCCGACCCCGCACGCAGCGAGCACCAGCGTGACCGCGACCGCATCGTGCATTGCACGGCGTTTCGCCGCCTCGTCTACAAGACGCAGGTCTTCATCAACCACGAGGGCGACCTCTTTCGCACGCGGCTGACGCACTCGCTCGAAGTCGCGCAGCTCAGCCGCTCGATGGCGCGTGCGCTGCGTTTGAATGAAGACCTGGTGGAAGCCATCGCACTGGCGCATGACCTGGGCCACACGCCCTTTGGTCATGCCGGGCAAGACGCGCTGGCGGCGTGCATGCAAGGCCACGGCGGTTTCGAGCACAACCTGCAAAGCCTGCGTGTGGTGGACAGTCTGGAGATCCGCTACGCCGCCTTTGACGGCCTGAACCTCACGCTGGAAACGCGCGCCGGCATCCTCAAACATTGCTCGCGGCGCAACGCCGAATTGCTTGAAGCCGCCGAGCCCGGTGGCGTGGCGCATCGTTTTGTAGCGGGACAGCAAGCCAGCCTGGAAGCGCAGCTGGTGAACATGGCCGACGCCATGGCCTACCACGTGCATGACATCGACGACGGCGTGCGCGCGGGGCTGGTGAGCATGGCCTCGTTTGCTGATCTGGCACTCTTTGCTGACTGCCAGAAAGAGGTGCTCCATGCCTACCCACAGCTGGCGCACGACAGCCCGCGGCGGCTGCTGGCCGAGACCTTGCGCCGCATGCTGGCGACGATGGTGCGTGACTTGGTGGCGAGCACCGCGCAGGCGCTGCGTGAAAGTGCCATCACCGACAGCGCCGACGTTGCGCTGGCGCCGCCGTTGGTGCGCTTCAGCGTGGATATGCAGGCGCAGGTCACCGCCCTGGGCCAGCACCTCTTTCGCACGCTGTACCGCCACGCGCAGGTGCAGGCCATGACCGACAAGGCGCGTGATGTGGTGACGGCGCTCTTTGCCGCTTACACAGCCACGCCTTCGCAGCTGCCTGCCGACCACGCCAACGCCAGTGACCCTGCACGCGCCGTGGCCGACTACATCGCCGGCATGACCGACCGCTACGCGCAGCGCGAGTACCAGCGCCTGCACGGACGCGACCCGTTCGGCGCCTGAGTCCATGGCGCGCCTGCCGCGACTGGTGATGCCGGGCCTGGCGCACTACGTGCTGTTGCGCGGCCACAGCGGCGCGCGCGTGGTGCTCGACAGCGCCGACGAAGCGGCGTTTTACGAAGCGTTGCGCCATGCCCTTTCTGCGGGCGACATCGCACTGCACACGGTGGCCGTGCGGGACACTGAGGTGCACTTGCTCTTGCGGCCGCATACCGCGCAGGCCCTGGGCCACGCGGTGCAGGTGCTGGGCCGGCGCTACGTGAGCAGCTTCAACCTGCGTCACGGCCGCAGCGGCACGCTGTGGGACGGCCGCTACCGCGCGGCGGTGGTCGAGCCCGGTGAGATGTGCCTCTTTGCGCTGCGGCGCGTCGAGCGCATGGCGCGCGCGGAGAAGGGCGGGGCGCTGGGCGACGCTGACAGTCTGGCTGGCCAGCGGCAGGCCTTGCTGACCGCGCCGCCCGAGTTGTGGGCCTTGGGCAACACGCCGTTCGAGCGCGAAGCGGCCTACCGCGCGCTCTTGGCGGCGGACTTGTCGCCCGCGTGGCTGGCATCACTGGAAGCCGCCTTGCGCAGCGGCCGCGTGTTCGGCACGGCCGACTTTGTGCGCCCGCTGGCGCGCGACTTGCAGCGCCCGCTGCTACCAGCGCGGGTGGGCCGGCCAGCACGTCGTGCGTCGCTTGGCGCGGCGTGAGACGCGGCGCAAGCATGCAGTTCGGCGAAAGGCCGCTGCGAATCCCACCCACCAAGGCATGACGCCGCCGCCCCTTCAATATCGACTCTGACCCTATAAATACATCGCCATCGATTGCCGTCGCAATCAATCGACTCTGACCCCAAATAAAAGCGATTGATCACCATGCTGCACTGCGGTAGGCTCGCGCTCCGACCTTCGGCCAGGAGCGCCCATGTCCACCCACCCCGGTCACTTTTCGCCCTTGCTGCCATCACCCGCAGCAGCGACAGACGCCGAACTAGCCAGCGCCACCGAGCACGGCCTCTACAGCCCCGGCCACGAACACGACGCCTGCGGTGTCGGCTTCGTCGCCCACATCAAGGGCAAGCGCGCCCACAGCATCATCGAGCAGGGTCTGAAGATCCTTGAAAACCTTGACCATCGCGGCGCCGTGGGCGCTGACAAGCTGATGGGTGACGGCGCGGGCATCCTGATCCAGCTGCCCGACGAGTTCTACCGCGACAGCATGGCGGCACTTGGCGTCAAGTTGCCGCCGCCGGGCGAGTACGGCGTGGGCATGATCTTCCTGCCCAAAGAGCACGCCTCGCGCCTGGCCTGCGAGCAAGAGCTCGAACGCGCCGTGCGCCTGGAAGGCCAGGTGCTGCTGGGCTGGCGTGACGTGCCGGTCGACCGCGACATGCCGATGTCGCCCGCCGTGCGTGCCAAGGAACCGGTGATTCGCCAGATTTTCATCGGCCGCGGCGCCGACGTCATCGTGCCCGATTCGCTGGAACGCAAGCTCTACGTCATCCGCAAG
>JANMMH010000189.1:0-3467 GCA_031373055.1 Rubrivivax sp.
GCCGTAGGCGTCTTCTTCCATCGCGCAGCCGGGGTACCAGGTGTGAAAGCGCAGCTGCTTGGTGTCGCGGTTGATCACTGGCAGCCCAATGCGGCGCTGGGGGATGGCCTCGCTCCAGCGAAAGAGCGCGGGCAGCGCGTCGAACTCGCCCTTGATGGGCCAGTACGCACCAATGGTGTTTTCTTGCCGGCTCACCAACCACACGCGCAGCACTTCTTGCAGGTGCACCGAGCGCTGGTGGCGGTCGTGCATGGCCTGGCGCTCGGCCTGCAACTGGCGGCGCAAGAGCTTTTTGTCTTGCGGCGGCTCGGCGAATAAGTTGAAAGGCTCGGTCATGGCGTCGCGCGTGGGGGCACAGGGACGCATTGTGCGGGGGCGCCGCCGTAGACTTCAGCGCATGTCCACGCATGGCATGGTTGCCCATTGCATCGAACTCCTGTCGCCACTGGGCGCGGTGCGCGCGCGCAGCATGTTCGGTGGCCACGGCGTGTACGTCGACGATCTCTTTATCGCGCTGATTGCTCTCGATCGGCTCTACCTCAAGGTCAATGCGCAGACTCAAGCCACCTTTGCGGCCGCAGGCTGTGAGCCCTTCGTTTACACAGGCCAAGCCAAGCCGGTGACGATGAGCTACTGGACCGTGCCCGACGAGGCCATGGACTCCCCCGCGCTGATGCGGCCCTGGGCGCAACTGGCCATGCAGGCGGCCCTGACGGCGCAGTCCGCACGCAAAGCCAAGCCCGTGGGTGTGGTGAAGCCAGTGGCCAAGCGTGCGGCCAAACGCCGCAGCGGCTAAATTCACCCCATGCCTTCCGCCTCCCGCCGAATCACGTTTGCCCTTGTGGCGCTGCTGCTCGCGCTGCCCGCCGCAAGCACCCGAGCCGCGCCCGCCGCCCCCACCGACCCCATCGTTGAAGCACGCGACGCCCTGCGCAAGCGCGACAGAGCGCGTCTGGCGGCGCTGCGCCAAGCCACAGCCGGCCACCCACTGGCGATGTGGGTTGATTACTGGGAGCTCGGCAACCGCTTGAGCGAGGCGCAGCAAGGCGAGCTCGACGCCTTCTATGCGCACTGGAGCGGCACGTATGTGGAAGACCGCCTACGCAACGATTGGTTGTTAGAACTCGGCCGCCGCCGCGACTGGCCCAACTTCAGCCGCGACATCACCAGCTACCGCATGAATGACGACCGCGAGGTCAGCTGCTACCAGATGCTCGTGCAGCACCAGGCGGGCCAGGACGTGACGACCGCCGCGCGGGCGGCGTGGTTTGCCCAGCGTGATGCTGACGACGGCTGCACGCTGTTGGCCAGCACGCTGTACCAGGCCGGCAAGTTCAAGGCTGAGGATGCCTGGACGGAAGCACGTTTGTCGGTCGACGGCAACCGCCCGCGCGCGGCGCGACTGGCCGCAGGGCTGGTGAGCGACGTGGCGGCGGCAACCATCGGCGAGATCTTCGAGAACCCGGCACGCGTGCTCAAGCGCTTCGACAAAGAAATCTTTAGCGGCACACGCGCCGAGCTGGCCTTGCTGGCGCTGATGCGCGCGGCCAGCAACGACGCTGACTACGCCGCCGCGCAGCTGAGCGGTGGCCTCGCGCAAAAGCTCGGGCCCGAGCGTGCGGCCTACGCCTGGGCCACCACCGGCAAGTACGCGGCGCTGAAACATTCGCCCGAGGCGCTGGACCATTACGCCCGCGCCTTCAACCTGTTGGGCAGCAAGCCACCCGCCTGGCCCGACGAGACCCTAGCCTGGGCCGTTCGTGCCGCCCTGCGTGCCCCAGCCGCCGACAAGAACCGTTGGGCGCTGGTGCAGCGCGCCATTGGCGCCATGAGTGCTAACGAGCAAAATGAGAGCAGCTGGGTCTACTGGAAAGCACGCGCTACCCTCGCCCGCGCCGCGCCCGGCGAGGCCGGTGAATCGGAGCGCCAGGCCGCACTCGGCGCGCTCGAAGGCCTGGCTGGCCAGCAAGGCTTCTACGCCAAGCTAGCGACTGAAGAGCTGGGCAACCGCGTCATCCCACCGCCCACCCCCGCACCCTTGACCGACGCCGAGAAGCAAGCGCCACGCGCGCAAGCCGGCTACACGCGCGCGCTGCAACTCATCAGCATCGGGCTGCGCAATGAAGGCGTGCGTGAATGGAACTGGATGTTGCGTGGCCTGAGCGACCGCGAGCTGCTGGCCAGCGCGCAACTGGCCTGTGAGCACCAGGTGTGGGACCGCTGCATCAACACCAGCGAGCGCAGCAAACGCGAGGTCGACATGGCGCAGCGCTTCCCCACGCCACTGCGCGACGAAGTGCTGGCCAAGGCGAAGCAAGTCGGCGTTGACCCGGCGTATGTGTACGGCCTGATCCGCCAGGAGTCACGCTTCATCATGGACGTGCGCTCGCATGTCGGCGCCTCAGGGCTGATGCAGCTGATGCCGGCCACCGCGAGCTGGACGGCCAAGCGCATCGGCGTGCCCTACAAGCCCGAGCTCATCACCGACCGTGACTTGAACCTGCTCTTGGGCACCACCTATTTGAAGCTCGTGCTCGACGACTTTGCCGGCTCGCAAGCGCTGGCCGCCGCCGCCTACAACGCGGGCCCGAGCCGGCCGCGGCGCTGGCGTGAAGGCGGCTTGATGGAGCCGGCAGCGTGGGCCGAGAGCATTCCCTTCAACGAGACGCGCGACTACGTGAAGAAGGTGCTCTCCAACGCCGTCGACTACGCGCATGTGCTGGGCAGCACGGCGCCGTCACTCAAGACGCGGCTGGGTGGGCCCATCGGCCCGCGAGACACCGCCGCACCGGCGCCCAACAAGGAGCTTCCGTGATGGGCGAGATGCAAAACATCCTCGTGCTGGGCGGCACCGGCTTTGTCGGCCGTGCCCTTTGCGAGCGCCTGGTTCAACGCAACGGCGGCGGCGGTGGCCGCATCACCGTGCCCACACGCCGCCTGGCACATGGCCAGGGCGTGCGCTTCTTGCCCACCGTCGAGCTGGTGCAGGCTAACGTTCATGATGACGCCACACTGGCACGCTTGGTGGCGGGTCATGACGCGGTGATCAACCTCGTGGCCATCCTGCACGGCAAGGCGGCTGACTTCGAGCGTGTGCATGTGGCGCTGCCGCGCAGAGTGGCGGGCGCTTGTGCTGACGCTGGCGTGCGGCGCATCGTGCATGTCAGCGCGCTGGGCGCCGCCAGCAGCGCGCCGTCGATGTACCTGCGCATCAAAGCGCAGGGCGAGGCCCTGTTGCAGGCGGCGGGCCTTGACCTGACGCTGCTGCGCCCGTCGGTCATCTTCGGCGCCGAAGACCGCTTCCTCAACCTCTTTGCCGCGCTGCAAGCGCTGGCGCCCGTCATGCCCCTGGCCGGCAGCAGCGCGCAGTTTCAGCCGGTGTGGGTGCAAGACGTGGCCAGCGCCATCGCGCGCTGCCTGGACTTGCCGGCAAGCATCGGCAAAACGTATGAGATCGCTGGCCCCGA